>JAGBTO010000018.1 GCA_017631285.1 Alistipes sp. | reverse complement strand
TTTTCTATACTCCCAAAATGTATAATCTTGCCGACGAGAATCGCGAACTAAAGCTTAAGTACGACATCCTCCAAAGCAAAATTCGCACTTCACAAAGTAAGTTACAACAGATTAAACATCGCGACAATTTTGTATATCGCCCACTGTTTTCAACCGACACAATGTCGATTGAAGGAATATACAATCCTTACTCGGAAGATAAATACGCAGTCATCGGCGAAGGCAACTACGCCTCAATAATAAAACAGACATGGAGAGAGATGGATCAGTTGGCTCGCAGTCTATATCTCCAATCGAAGTCGCTTGATGAATTACAACAATTCTCACTCGACAAAGAAAAGTTTTCAACAGCGATACCTGCCATTTGGCCTATTGATCGCACAAAAATGCGCAACAAAATCGGAGCTTTTGGCTATCGCATGCACCCGGTGTATCACCGATGGAAATTCCATAGCGGCGTAGATATGCCAGGTAGAATTGGCGATCCAATCTATGCCACAGGCAATGGCGTAGTGGAGATGATTGACCGCAGTCGTGCCCGCCATGGTTATGGAACACAAATTCTTATAAATCACGG
Source organism: Alistipes sp. (assembly GCA_017631285.1). Lineage (GTDB taxonomy): Bacteria > Bacteroidota > Bacteroidia > Bacteroidales > Rikenellaceae > Alistipes. The sequence continues at coordinate 39,644 of JAGBTO010000018.1, read as the reverse complement.
CTTTGGATACAAAACGCGATATGCTCACTTAAATAAAATTCACGTAGCCAAAGGTGACACAATCAGCCGAGGTCAGCTAATTGCAGACATGGGCAACACAGGCGTATCGACATCACCCCACTTGCATTATGAGGTGATCTACAAGCGTTCACACGTAAACCCAATCAATTACTTCGACCGCAACATGTCGGCAGAAGCATACAAGAGCCTGATGAACCAAATCCAAGAGGCTAACTATGAGGCAGAATAATGACATGACACAAAACGCATCACATACAACAAAGCGCGCAAAAAAAAGACGCATTATAGGACTAATTTTCAGGTTATTCGCATGGGTTAGTGCTGCGTTGTTGTATTATACCGGTTTTGCATTGTTGTTTGACACTCCTGAAGAGTACCGCATGCGCGAACAGACCGATCGCTTACGATCGGAATATGAGCAACTTAGCAGCAGGTATGATTCATTGGAGATGATTCTAGACAACATAACCGAACGCGACCAGAGTGTCTTTAGAATTTTATTTGAAACAAACCCTTATGACTTGGACATCGAACGCCAAGAGCAGCGTCTTGCCAACTACGAAAAAAATATATCAAAAACAAAAAAACAGTTACTATTGGAGTTATCCACCAAGATAGATGATCTAAACAAACGCTATAACGAACTTGAACAGTCATGGCACAAGATTAATGAGTTGAGCAAAAATATGGGCACCAAGGTCAATTCAATACCTTCAATACAACCCGTCATTAACAAGCAACTCACCCTACTCACCGCAGGTTATGGAACAATACTTAACCCTTTCTATCGCACACTAAAATCTCACCAAGGTATTGATTACACTGTTGGTGAAGGTTCAAGCATATTTGCAACTGCCGATGGTATCATAAAAGAGATTTCAGACAAAAACTCGACATTGGGTAAAACCATCATCATCGACCATGGCAATGGTTATCAGACATCGTATAGCCATTTATTGAGTGCAGGTGTGCAACGAGGACAAAAAGTGCAACGTGGTGACATTATAGCTTTATCCGGCAACTCGGGCTTATCGCTCGCGCCTCACCTCCACTACGAGGTACGCTACAATGGCATGCGCATTGACCCTATACACTACTTCTTCATGGAACTTTCCCCCGAAGAGTACCAGCGTATTATACGTATAGCCCAATCTGGGATGCAATCTTTTGATTAAATTTATTAATCATTGGCATAAACGACATAATTTTGCTAACTTCGTAGCAAAATTACTCGGCTATGCAACAAACTTTTCTTTCTGAAGTAGCAGAAAAACTATACAATAACCACGGAGATAACATCTCGTCACTCACGTTGGTTTTTCCGTCACGTCGTGCTCGTCTATTCTTCTCAGATGCACTTGCAAAGATTATAGACAAACCCATTTGGCAACCTCAATACATCTCAATGGACGATATAATGTGTGAAGCATCGTCGTTCGTAGTGGGTAATAAGATACAACTAATTACCGAGTTGTTTAATATATATAAACAACATCACCCATCGGAAGAGTTCGACAAATTCTATTTCTGGGGCGAGATGTTATTAAACGATTTCGACTTAATCGACAAATACTTAATTGATGCCGACATGTTGTTTAGCAACATATACGACATCAAGGAGTTGGAGGCTGATTTATCTTATTTAACACCAGAAATGAGACAAATTATCTCTTCATTTTGGAGCAACTTTTCAAACAAAGATTCCCTAAGTGACGAGAAACGCAAATTCATGACTATCTGGCAATCATTGGCTCCAATATATCACTCTTTTTATAAACGTCTGCAGCAACTCCAAGTTGCATACACAGGTATGATATATCGCGTAGCTGTTGAGAATATTGAGAATAATATAGCGCACCCCGACATATCGAAACATTATGTATTTATCGGATTCAATGCCCTTTCAGAATGCGAAAAGAGAGTATTGAAATATCTTGATAATAATTGCATATGCGACTTTGTGTGGGACTACGACGTATATTATACCCAACAAAAAGAGCAGGAAGCCGGACACTTCTTGCGCAACAACTTATCTCAATTCAAGCCATCAATTGAGATATCGAACAACAATTTTAGTAATGAGAAAAAAAGCCTCAGAGCTATATCAACTGTGTCGAATGCAATACAATGCAAGTATGTAAACAAAATACTACACGAAATATCACCATCGTTGCAATTTGACTCCCGCACAGCAATAGTCCTAACCGACGAATCTCTTTTATTACCATTGCTACACTCTCTTCCCGAAGAGCTGCAAGATAATATAAATGTAACCATGGGTTATCCACTGCGACAGACTACAGCTTACTCATTCATCGAACGCCTAATCGAACTTCAAAAGAATTGTCGTACTGAGACCAATGGATACAATTTCTACCACATCGATGTAAATGGAATATTGTCACATCCATTCATCACAAACATCATTGGCGATACCGCTAGACAAAAACAAAAAGAGATTATCGATGGCCGACATATTAGAGTCAGCGATACGTTTTTTGCTCAAGACGAATTGTTGAATACAATATTCTCACCTCACGATAAATACAGTAGTTTATCTAAATATTTACTTGATGTAATTAACGCTATATTTCTCACTAAATCAGATTGCGGAAACGACGATCTAATGCTATCTTATCTATCAATCATAGCCGATAATATCAACGAGCTCGACAACTGTCTGAAAATATGCAATATAAATATATCCAACTCAATCTACACTTCACTTCTTAGACGACATCTGCAGACCACTAGAATACCATTCAGCGGTGAGCCGTTGCAAGGGTTACAGATTATGGGAATATTAGAGACTCGAAATCTTGATTTTGACAATGTTATCATCCTCTCTATGAACGATGACAATTTCCCTGGCAACCTTACAGGAACATCGTCATTCATACCATACAACCTACGAGCAGCATATGGCATCCCCACACCTGAGCATCATGAAGGGGTCTATGCATACTATTTTTATCGTCTTATCCAGCGAGCTAAACGAGTTGATATGCTGTATTGTTCACATGCTGACGAAAAGAGCACAGGCGAGCAAAGTCGCTACATATATCAGCTAGATTTTGAGTCACCATACGATATCGAACACATTAATGCAGGTGTAGATATTACCGTAAGTGACACTACTGATGATGTGGTTCCCAAAAGCGGTCAGACAGCAAAAGAATTAGAGCGTTTCACACGAGCAGAAAATAAAAAATTGCTATCTCCTTCGGCATTTGCAAACTACATCACCTGTCCGATGAAGTTCTATTTCAGTTCAATTGCCAAGCTAAAATCTCCAGACGAATTATCTGAGGAGGTTGACAGCCCTATGTTTGGCACAATATTACACGATGCTATGGAGATATTGTATGCTCAGATAGAAGGCATAGCCAATCCCATATCGCAATTGGAAAAGATATCGGAAAAAGATGTAGAACATGCTGTGGTAGAATCTATTAATAAAAATTATCTAAACAATCACAATACCCAAACTACAGCATATACGGGTAGCTTAATGTTGGTAAAACGAATTATTGTCAAATACATATATCACGGCATCATCCCTTATGACATAAAACACAATAATTTTGCGTTGATGGCTGTTGAGGAAGATATTAATTCTCAGTTTACGCTCGATGATGGCAGACAGATTGCCATAGGAGGACGCGCCGACCGCATCGACTCGCTCGATAATGGCACAATTAGAGTTGTGGATTACAAAACCGGTGAGTGCAATTTGGATTTCAATGGCATAGAATCGTTATTCACAGGAGCTACACGAAACAAGAAAAAAAACTTACTGCAAACCATGATTTATTCAATGGTTTTAAATAATAAGTTTCAGCGCAATGTACAACCCGCATTGTATTATGCCCGACACATACACGAGAAAGAGTACTCACCACTACTCATCGACAAGAGCAACAAAGAGTGTGCAGGAGTCTATTATAACGACTATGCTTCCTCGTTTGAACCAATGTTACGCGAAAAGCTGAATGAGTTATTTGATTTATCCCGCCCATTCGAGCGATGCAGTGCGGAGGAGAGTCGAGAGAATTGCACATATTGTGATTTTAAAGCCATTTGTAAACGATAGATAACAAGGATGAGAGCAAAGATTTTAAGTGCCAGCGCAGGTTCTGGCAAGACATACCGATTGGCTTATAAATTTGTACATGATGTAATAAAATATCATGATGCGAAACCATATCTCTATCGTGCAATACTCGCTGTGACCTTTACAAACAAGGCTACCGAGGAGATGAAGAGTCGTATATTAAACGAAATACACACCATCATTGTGGCACCACAGCAGAGTAGTTATCTGGACAATCTGCAAACCGACTTAAAGCTAAATCAAGCAGAGATTATCAAACGTGCTAAAGCCATTCAAAGTAGCATACTGCACGACTATTCTCGTTTTACCATTCTCACTATTGATAAATTCTTTCAGCGCATACTGAGAGCCTTTATCAAAGAATTGGGTATCGACATAAATTACAACATCGAGTTGGATACCTCCACAATACTTTCACAAAGCACTGATGCTCTAATTGAAGACATTACGACCGATGAGATGTTGCAACGATGGATTCTTGAATTTGCCGAAGAGAGCATTGAAGAGGGACAACGTTGGGATATACGCAACAAGATTCTTTCGCTGGGTCAGGAATTATTTAAGGAGAGCAACAAACAAACCATCCTTAACTCTACCCCAAAAGAGGAGTTATTAAAAATCATACGCCATGCAGAAATTCGCTCAGCTAAAGCAAAGGCTCAAAGCAAAAAAGTTGGCGAGCAAGCTATGAAGATAATTACATCATCGGGGTTATCCACCGAACATTTCTTTGGCAAGAGCAAAGGAATTGTATATTTTTTCGCAATGGCTGCGAAAGAAGAACCCATAGTGCCCAATAACAAAATCCGCATGCGTACAACCACACTCGACAATTGGGCTGCATCGGGAGTAAAAAAGATTGAAAAAGAGCAAATTTCTATATTAGCCATACAATTGCAGCCATTATTAGCAGAGTTGTGCACGATTTACGATAATAACCGAAAATTATGGAGTTCATTACCGTTTATTAAAGCAACATTCCGCAGCTACGCGCTATTGCAAGACATCTACGACAAGGTGCGTACACAATGTGATGCAGAGGGTGTTATGTTGCTACCTGAAACAAAATTTATTCTTTCACGTTTTGTTACCGGTAACGACGCGCCATTTATCTACGAGAAAATAGGCAACCGATTTGAGCGCTATATGATTGACGAGTTCCAGGACACGTCGGCGAAGGAGTGGGAAAATTTCATCCCCTTGTTGCAGAATGCCATGGCCCAATCTGAGGATAACTCGGTACTTATCGTAGGTGACGTAAAGCAGTCAATATATCGTTGGAGAGGTGGAGACTGGCGCATACTCAAAAATGGCGTAGAAAACTCTCTAGGGCATGACAACACCGAGGTGGAAATTATGTCAAATAACTACCGTAGTCTAAAGCAAGTTGTCGAGTTTAACAACATGGCAATAAGCCGCATCGTTGCAGAAGACAACGCAGCATTAAACCAGGAGTTGTGCAACGCCGTAGAGGAGCATAAATTAAGTCGAGAAACATTTGCCGAACTTCACAACACACTCAGTTCGGCGTACCGAGATCACGCACAGACGACAAAAAGAGAGTCCACTCAAGAGGGTTATGTAAAAGTTGAACGCTTCAACAAAGATAGCGAACCGCCACTGGTGGAGTGCATAGAATCTGCCATAGAACGTGGTTATTCCTATAAGGACATCATGATTCTTTGCCGAGATAAAAACGACGGAGCTCGAGCTGCCAACATTCTTTTGGAGTATAAGCGTCGCAATAATGATTTCAATATCATGACACAAGATTCGCTTATTGTAGGGAATTCACCAGTAAGCCAATTTGTAATTGCTGTAATGCGTCTATCTCAAAATCACAAAGACTCAATCAGCCGAGCTATAATTAACCATTATTTAGGTAGATCCTACTCCGAAATGTTTGATGATGACGAGATGGATTTCCTATCAAAATTAAGCCAGCTTACACCAGAAGAGGCATTTGAGCATATTGTATCACACTACTCGCTACATGCAAACACTGACAATATTGCATATCTGCAGGCACTACACGAACAAATCATCACATTCAACACATCGAAGATTGCCGACATACAACTATTTTTGAAGATGTGGGATGAAAAAGGTGCCCACAAATCACTTAGTGTAGAGAAGAGTGACAATACGATTGAACTGATAACAATACACAAGGCAAAAGGTCTTGAGAAGAGGATTGTAATCATACCTTATTGCAGTTGGGGCCTAAATCCTCGAGCGCGTAATTTCGTATGGGCCGAGCCCAATGATAAGTCTGACGACTTGGCTCGCATCGGGCGTTTTCCTATAAACTACAAGAACGACATGGAAAACAGCATCTTCAGCGAAGACTACTTCCGCGAGAAGGTATATTCACATGTAGATAACATAAACCTACTATATGTAGCTCTAACACGAGCCAAGGAGGAACTATACGCATTCATACCAAGTAATGCAACAGAAAATAGCACTGGCAAACTGTTATGGAACGCCGTCGAGGACAATGTAAACTCACAGGACGACACAGAACGTCAAGTTGCTGAATATGGCACAAAGGTAACCTATTCTGAAAAAAAGAGTTCCACCAATGAGTCTATCACAAACATATTAGTAAATAGTTATCCAACAACCATCGCAAAAATGCGTCTCAGCCTGCCTCAGCTACGTTACTTCGAAGAGCAGACTACGGCACACACACAGCGCAGCATGGGAATACTCATGCATAGCATACTTTGCGAAGCAACAAATTTAGCCGACATTGAAATCAAAATAAAACAAGCTTGTAAAGCGGGAAAGATTAGTCCCGAACAGTCAACCGAGTTACAAGCGATAATGCAACGAGAGTTCGATCGTGAGCAGGTGCGAACATGGTTTGAAGAGTGGGATGAAGTGCGCAATGAAAATGACATTATAGGCAAACACATTGTGGGAACACGTCGTCCTGACCGCGTAATGATAAAAGGCGACAGAGCCGTTGTCGTAGATTACAAATTTGGCGGTGAAAAACTCCGATCTCATCATCGACAAATTGAAAACTACATGACTCTGCTGCTGCAAATGGGATACACATCAGTGGAAGGATATATATGGTATTTAACATTGGGTGAGATTGTAAAAGTTGAACCTTAGGATTTAAAATAGCAATTTTATTTACCGAATGTAGATAATTTCGAGTTTTAAATTTTAAATTTTGAATTATTAAGTATCTTTGCACAAAATAAGCACATTAGAAGATGAAAGTTGGACACATACAAACTTTAAAAGTTAATCGCATATCAGATTTTGGACTATACCTCATAGACGAAGATGGACAGGAGGTTTTATTACCAAACCGCTATGTATCGTTAGAAAATAAGGAGGGTGATGAAATTGAAGTATTTGTTTATCACGATTCAGAGGATAGATTAGTAGCTACAACCGACCGACCACTAATCACTGAGGGGAAGGCTGCATGCTTAAAGGTTGTGGATAAGAATATCCATGGTGCATTTCTTGATTGGGGTTTAGCGGGTAAGGACCTATTCCTACCTAACCGCAACCAACAAGGGGGTGTCTTGGCGGGTAAAAGCTACATTGTATGGATGTACGTAGATAACATTACAGGACGCTGTGTAGCTACAATGAAGCTTAAGCCATTTATCGACAACGACATCATCACCATCAAGCCTCGCCAGAAAGTGGATATTTTAATCGCATCGGAGAGTCCTATTGGTTACCGTGCCATTATAGATTCACGCCATTGGGGAATGCTTTACAAAAATCAGATCTTCAAGCCTGTGAAGATTGGCGACCGTATGGAAGGTTATGTTCGACGTATTACCGACGACAATCGCATTGACCTAACCCTACGTCAGGAGGGATATGACGGAGTAGCAAACTCCGCTGACGACTTGCTCACCCTAATCAAGGATAATGGAGGCATGATTTCAATTGGTGATAACTCCTCACCCGAAAAGGTGCATGCACTTACGCAGATGAGTAAAAAGGTCTTCAAACGTGCCGTTGGCATATTGCTCAAGCGAGGCGTAATAGAGACTGATGGAGAAAGCATAAAACTGAAATAGAATGGTGCAACTTCACACGGCAGAGCGAGTTTCACGTGCCGATGCTTCGGACAACTATGTATTCCAACGCTCAATATTAGCTTATCATCATGCTGCAAGTTTGGTAAGTGGCGATGTATTGGAAATTGGCACGGGAATGGGATATGGCATAGAGGTGATAGCTCCATCGGCAAAAAAATATGTGACAGTAGATAAGAGTCAAGCATACGATGCTACCCTACCAGCAAATGCAACATTCCAACAGATGGAGGTGCCGCCAATAGGATTTGCAGACGAAAGTTTTGATTACGTAATCTCATTTCAAGTTATCGAGCATATTAAGCATGACAAGAAATTTGTAAAGGAGGTAAGTAGGATTTTGCGTAAGGGTGGAAAATTTATAGTATCCACACCTAACGCTCCCACATCACTAACACGCAATCCGTGGCATATTAGAGAATATACAGAATTGGAATTCAAAGACCTTTTATCAAATGACTTTTCCCACATTGAGGCATTTGGCGTGAATGGCAACGAAAAGGTAATGCAATATTACGAACAAAACCGTAAAAGCATTGAACGAATTATGCGTTTCGACTTTTTGGACCTTCAGCATCGACTGCCTCGCAAAGTTCTGCAAATTCCATACGACATAATGAATCGTTTAAATCGACGACGACTGCTCAAACAAAACAACGAGCTGACCCGTTCTATCGAGATGAGCGACTACACAATAGACAAAATTACTCCGCAAAGTTTCGATTTATATTTCATTGCAACGAAATAGCAAAATAAAAAAAACGGCAAAAGTGTTTATCTTTTGTCGTTTTTTTTGTATCTTCGTAAAATGAAAAAAAATTAGGCATATGGGCAACTATATTGTTGAAATATTCTTGATTATTTCAGGTATATTAGTAGGAATTATCAACACCCTAGCGGGTGGTGGTGCGATTATCACCATGACTCTTTTCACGGTCTTGGGTCTTCCTATTGGCGTAGCTAATGGAACAAATCGCATCGCTGTTATTCTGCAAAATTTCACTGCCACACTCACGTTCTTACGCAAGCGAATGCTTGACATCAAAAGTGGTTTAAAGTTGGCTATTCCCGCCGTAATTGGAAATATCGCAGGTTCACTTGTTGCCACAAAAATCAGCGATACCATTTTCACAATTTGTATGGCAGTGGTACTAACCATTGTGTTGGTATATATGATTATTGACCAAAGTCACAAGACACCAAGCATACATGGTGGTCACCCGTTAATAATTCGTTGGTGGCATTACATCTGGTTTTTATTGTTGGGATTCTACGGAGGATATATCTATATTGGCTTGGGTTATGTAATTTTAGCCGTAACTATTTGGTCGATGAAATTGGATATAATAACAGCAAATGTCATCAAGGGATTCATCATATTTTTGGCAACACCTTTCTCGTTGGTTGTATTTATAATGAACGACCAAGTAGACTATGCATTTGGCTTATGGCATGGCATTGGCAATGTTATTGGAGCTGCATTCGCATCTCATTTTGCAATTAATTGGGGAGTGAAGTTTGTTCGCTGGTTTACAATGACCATATTGGTTATATGTTTTGCCGATTTAATAGGGCTCATATCATTACACGAATGGATGCATGCCATATTAAGCTATTTTGGTCACGGTTGTATTGTTTGTTAAATGAAATTTCACGAAGAAGATAAAATAGTAGTCACAGGAGCACGTGTCCACAATCTAAAGAATGTGGATATCGCGATACCCCGTTATGCATTAGTAGTTATAACTGGGCTTTCAGGATCAGGTAAATCGTCATTGGCTTTTGACACGATATATGCCGAAGGACAACGACGATATATGGAGACGTTATCGACTTATGCACGTCAGTTTGTCGGCACAATGGAACGCCCCGATGTTGATAAAATCACAGGACTCAGCCCTGTGGTTGCCATTGAACAAAAAACGACAAACAAGAATCCTCGTTCAACAGTCGGCACCGTAACCGAGATTAATGACTTCTTAAGACTTCTGTATGCCCGTGTAGCCAAAGCCTACTCCCCCATTACTGGCGAGGAGATGATTCACTACTCCGACGAGCAGATATGCAAGCTAATCATTGAAGGCTTTGAATCTCGCAAGGTTGCATTTATGGCCCCCATTGTAAAGGGGCGCAAGGGTCACTATCGAGAGCTTTTTGAATCACTTTCAAAAAGAGGATACATCTATGCTCGTATTGACGGTGAAATACGCGAAATATCCTCAGGCATGAAACTTGACCGCTACAAAATTCACACCATAGACCTTGTGGTGGATAGAATGCGGATAAACAGCAGTGCCGAAGATCGCATAATGGCATCACTAAAAGAGGCTATGCGCCAAGGCAAGGGCACAATGGCAATATACGACTACGAGGCAGATGGCTTGCGCTATTACTCGCGCCATCTAATGTGTCCTTCAACCGGTGTTGCATTTGAAGATCCAGCGCCACACACCTTCTCGTTCAACTCTCCACAAGGAGCCTGCCCCCGATGCAGCGGTTTAGGTGTAGAAGCTGTATTTGACATTAAAAAAATCATTCCCGATGACAAACTTTCATTAAGCGAAGGTGGTATCGAGCCAATTGGCAAGCAAAAGAATAACAAAATTTTCGCCTTGCTAACACTCCTTGGAAAACGTTATGACTTCACTCTCGAAGATCCCATTGACACAATTTCCGAGGAGGGTATAAACGCCATTCTTTATGGAGATCCAAAGCCTCTCACAATTGATTTATCGGAATTCACCTCAATGTCTGGGCGCAGGATGATTCCTTGGGAAGGAATAGCCGAGTATGTTCAGCAAAGTGACGACGAAGAGTCAAAGAAGGGTCAGAAATGGAGAGATCAGTTCCTGATGTATCGCCCATGTAGCGTATGTGGTGGTTCACGCCTAAAAAAAGAGGCATTGCAATTTAGAATCGGAGGAAAAAATATCGCAGAGGTATCATCCATGTCAATATTAGATTTTGCTGCATGGATATCCACCATCGAGGAACACCTAAATGCCAAAGAACAGAAGATTGCGCAAGAGATAATTAAAGAGATACGCGAGCGCCTACATTTTTTGGTTGAGGTCGGATTGGGCTATCTATCGCTGAGTCGTTCAGCGCGTTCTCTTTCGGGAGGTGAGAGTCAGCGCATACGACTTGCCACACAAATAGGTTCAAAACTCGTCAATGTACTCTACATTCTCGACGAACCCAGCATTGGATTACACCAACGCGACAACCAACGTTTAATCAATACCCTCAAGGAGTTGCGCGACGCAGGCAACTCGGTCATCGTAGTTGAGCACGACGAAGACATGATGCGTTCGGCCGACTTCATCGTCGATGTGGGTCCAAAAGCAGGTCGTCGAGGTGGAAATATTGTTGCATCAGGCACAATTGATGATATTATAAATTCAGGCGCAATTACAGCCGACTATTTATGTGGCCGTCGCAAGATAGAAAGATCGGAAACTTTGCGCGAAGGCACCGGCAAAAAAATAGTATTGCGAGGAGCACGAGGTAACAATCTCAAGAATATCGACGTGGAGTTTCCTCTAGGAAAGTTTATATGTGTAACAGGCGTAAGTGGTTCGGGTAAGTCAACGCTCGTAAACGAGACTCTTCGCCCAATACTAAGCCGCAAACTATATCGCTCATTCGACCAACCTTTGGAGTATGACAATATCGAGGGTATGGAACATATCGACAAACTTGTCGTAGTGGACCAGTCACCCATTGGGCGAACTCCTCGTAGCAATCCTGCCACATACGCCAACGTATTTTCCGACATACGCAAGCTCTTTGAAGCAACACCCGATGCACAGATACGCGGTTTTAAGGCAGGACGATTCTCATTTAATGTCAAGGGCGGAAGATGCGAAGAGTGCCGTGGTGCAGGCGTGCAGACTATCGAAATGAACTTCTTGCCAGATGTATATGTTCGATGCAAGAGTTGTGGTGGCAATCGCTACAACAAGGAGACTCTCGAAGTAAAGTACAAGGGCAAGAATATTAACGACATATTGAATATGACAGTTAATATTGCAGTGGATTTCTTCGCCAACATACCATCGATATACCAGAAATTAAAAGCTATTCAAGATGTTGGTTTGGGATATCTCACATTGGGACAGCCTTGCACGACTCTTTCGGGAGGTGAGAGCCAACGTATAAAGCTCGCGGCTGAACTTGCCAAAAGCGACACAGGACACACCTTATATATCCTTGACGAGCCAACTACGGGTTTACACTTTGAGGATATACGCCAGCTATTGTGCGTAATCAACAAACTTGTAGATAGAGGCAACACAGCTATCATAATCGAACACAACCTCGACGTGATTAAGGTTGCCGACCACATTATCGACATAGGCCCCGAGGGTGGTGCAGGAGGTGGAGAAGTTATTGCCACAGGTTCACCTCAAGAAATTGCACAATCTAAACGTAGCGCCACAGGTGAATTTTTACGCAAGATGATATTTTAGGCAAGAATTTTGAAAGTCGTTTCACAACAAAACCTTTGTAGTATGAAACGACTTTCTATTTTTATTATGTGCTTTATCACCTGCACCTTCTGCGGGCCTTACATCTGCAAGATTTCCGCACAAGACAAAAAACATGAATACAGCAAACTCACTCACGAAGAGCGAATTGAACGCCGTGCTGCACGACTTGCCGAGGAAGAGCGAATATTGGATTCCATAATCATTACTCACAACTTTGAATTCAACCCTCAAACCATGCAGCAAATGCCTGCGGGGCAAATGTTCTTCCTTTCAAACGTAAATTACACATTCACCATATGGCGTGGGGCTATGGAGATATGCCTACCCTATATCGCTGGCATAACGCCACCCTACCGACGAACTTTCCTAAACACAGGCTCAAAGAATTTGCAAAATTACAAAACGGTACAGACCGAAAATGGATGGATTGTATCATTCAGCGCAGTTCTCTATGCCGAGATAAACTACACCTTCACATTAGAGATAAACGAACATAGCGGAGCAACACTAACAATATCGAATAATTGGTACAACGACGTTCAATATACGGGAACCATTTCCCAAGTGTATTAAATAGTAAATGCCGCTTAGGCGGCATTTACTATTTATATAACAACACAACCGAATGTACCGACACACCCTCCTCGCGGCCCTCGAATCCAAGATGTTCGGTGGTGGTAGCCTTAACCGACACCCGTTCAACATCTAAATTCATAACTGCAGCAAGTGTTGCACGCATAGTATCAATATGAGGGCGCAGTTTAGGACGTTGCATAGCTATGGTGCAATCTACGTTCGAAATTTCATAGCCTTTTTCTGCCACCACTTCACACACCCTGCGCAGCAAAATCTTCGAGTCAATACCCTTAAACTCAGCCGACGTATCGGGAAAAAGCTTACCTATGTCGCCCAACGCCAACGCGCCAAGCAAGGCATCGCAAATAGCATGAATAGCCACATCGCCGTCGGAGTGAGCAATACAACCCTTGGTATGGTCAATCTTCACGCCTCCAATTACCAGAGGCAGACCCTCGGCAAGGGCGTGCACATCGTAGCCGTGACCTATCCTAATATCTTTCATATACGTTTATAATTTCATTTTTCAATAACGCTCAAAATTAAATGCAAAACAACCGGAGCCGACTCCACTCACAGCCAATATTTAAGCGCTACAAACATTACATTGCAAATATAGGAAATAAATTCCGCCTCGCAGCAAAACAGTAGCATTTATTATACAATTTTGAATTGTTAATTTTGAATTTTGAATTTATATTGCGTATATTTGCAGAAATTTATTGATATAAGTTCATTTTTTATGATAAGCAGAAGATTGCTCCGCATAAAGGTTCTCAAAAGCCTATATGCACATCTAAAGTCTGAGTCTGACTCATTGATGGGGTCAGAAAAGACTCTCGTAGCATCTATAGACAAGACCTACGACCTCTATTTTCAGATGCTCTCACTCATTGTTGAGCTAGCGAATTACGCTGAGCAACGTCAGGAGATTGCTAAGCAGAAGAAACTTCCCACATTTGAAGATTTAAATCCAAATCGCAAATTTGTCGAGAACTCTGTAATACGTTTAATTGCCGAGAGTGATTCTGTAAATGACTATTTAGCTGCCCACAAACTCTCTTGGAAGCAAAATCCAGAATTGATAAAGACTCTATTTACTCAATTAGAGCAAACTGAGTATTATCAGCAGTACATGGCAAAAGCTGAACGTTCATGGAGCGAAGACATGGAGCTTGTTTCAAAGTTCTACACCACAGAGTTGGAGGAGTCTGAGCCATTGGAAGAGGCCATTGACGAGCAATCTATACTTTGGAACGACGACTTAGGGTTTGCACTCATCATGGTTACCCGCACGCTTTCCAATATGCGCCCTTCACACAAAGAGGTAAAGGTTGTAGCCAAGTTTAAGAATTGGGAAGACCTTGACTTTGCTCGTGAACTATTTGAAAAAGCTGCAATCAACTTCGACAAATACCTAGAAGAGGTGGAAATTTTCACACGCAATTGGGATGTTGAGCGTATAGCCTTCATGGATAACGTAATAATGGTTACGGCAATGACTGAGCTCATCAACTGTCCTTCAATTCCTGTAAAGGTTACATTGGATGAGTATATCGAGATTGCAAAATACTACTCTACTCCAGGCAGTAGCACATTCATCAACGGCATTTTAGACAAGGTGGTTACCAAGCTCACTGAGGAAGGAAAAATTAAGAAGAGCGGCCGAGGCCTGATTGGATAAATGACAAGGACCTTAGCATTTATTGCATTGAGTTTGATATTAGGTTTGGGGTGTAAATCAAAATCCAACATACAGCGATTAGAACCCACAAAGCCTATTTCGATGCAGAGCTTGAATGTGTGCTCACAATCGCTGGAAATGGGTTTGCGTGATACTCTTGACTTCGGTAGTATGCGTCAAGGTGAAGTTATAACCAAAAGCCTCAGAATTAACAATTGCGATACAGAGCCATTGGTTTTATTGCGTCACGTAACATCGTGCGGCTGTGTTGATGTGTTATACGACCGAAAACCTATAGCCCCCAACGATAGCACTGTGATAGAGTTCGAGTTCAACTCAAAAAGTCTTTCAGGCTGGCAAATGAAACTTATGGAGTTTTATTTCGCCGATAAGGCCACTCCAATGAAGATTTACATTGATGCTGAGGTTGAATAGAAAAAATATACTACTTTTGCACCTAACAAATAGGAATACAAATTAATAACAGATAAAACAGAAAGACTATGATGAATTTTCTTCAGGCAGCCGAGGCTGCACCACAGCAGCCAGGTATGGGCAGCTTTTGGGTAATGATGCTTTTAATGATTGTTGTAATGTACTTCTATATGTGGCGTCCAGAGTCAAAGCGTCGCAAGGAGATGGCTAAGTTCCGCGATGGTTTGAAGAAGGGCGACAAGATTATCACCGCTGGCGGTATCTACGGCGTTGTTAAGGAGGTAAAGGCTGGCGAGCCAACAATTCTCATCGAGGTTGATAGCAACGTAACGCTCCGCGTAGATAAGAATATGGTTGTTGCTGACAACACACAATTGCAGAAATAATTTTGGAAGCACTACAAAAAACAACTGCCGACTAACGAAAGTAGTCGGCAGTTTTGTTTTTACTTACTTGGAATCTTCACTTCCACACTTGCAGGGAAGCAATATCGCAAGTCTCCTCGCTCGGTAAGAGTCTGTTGCAAATTTTCGCTCGTACGAGAAACGCGCCCCTTAAAAATACGCGTACCTAGATAACGTACTTCGACAGGCCTATTGAGATTAAACATCTCGTCATTCAAGTAGAGCGTCAAGCAAGAGTAATCACACTGTGAAATATCAATCACATTACCCTTTCGCTCTGCAATAACCGTTGCACCGTGCGTGCACTCATCGCTGGGAGCAGCGAGCCAATACATAGCAGTGCGAGCAACAAGTTCCTGACGCCAGACTATCTTCTCGGGATAAGGATTACGACTATGTTTAGCCATCCAGGGCACAGCAAGCGTATCGATACGCTCCATCCAATGCCCTTTATCTCTTATAATATGCGTCTCATGAACATATCCCACAGGGTCAGCCACCTGCAATGAGTCCATAATTGCGCCATGCTTGACAGCAAGTGTATTGCGGTTATAGGCAGCATCATTCTCGCCCATCCAAATCATAAACGGAGTATTACGCAAATTCACCTGCGATGCCTCACCTGGGTGTCCGGCCATCATCGACGCTGCTGCCCAGCGGTCAGCCATGCGGGGAGCCATGCGCCATACGCCATCACCGCCTGCCGAGTAACCCATTAGATATACCTTATCGGGATTTACATCCCAATGTGCAACTGCCGCCTGAATAAGCATCTCAAATAGTTCATCTATACCTTCCTGAAACCACATATTCCACGCATCCCATGGTGCGCGAGGCGCAACATATACACCTTCGGCAGGTTTATAAAGATGAATTTGATTACGCCATTGCTGGTCATTCACCGCAGTAGGAGCACCACCTCCGCCATGCATGGAGATATACAAGCTACGACCATCAGCTGGCTTTTCGCCATAGGTTATAGCCTTAAACTTTAACTTAAGATTACCCCATTCAAATACTTCTTCTTCAATTGCTTGCTCATATTTTTCGCGTGCATCAGCAACCCACTGCCGACTCATCAACGCCTGCTGACGACGTGCCTTATTGCGACTCAATGATCTCTGGGCATTACCCTCTAACGGAAACGCCAATATAACAAGAGCAAAAAATAATATGACTCTTTTCATATTGAGATGGTTCTTGTTTTCTACTTATCAATCATCTGACGCAAAGCACGAGCCAACTGATCGGGACACGATGTTCCTTTACCATTACAACTTATACCCTCCAAGCGAGAAATTACATCCTCGGCTTTCATTCCACGAACGAGCTGTGCTATACCTTGAGTATTACCATTACAACCACCGAAGAATTGAACACTCTTCACTACATCATCTTCTAATTTTATCTCGATTGCCTGCGAGCAGACCCCACGAGTGGGATAAATCAACTTCTTTTCCATAATAAAACGATAATTTAGCAGCCAAAGATAAGAATTTTAGCATATAAACATGCTATTCTCAGCCTAAAAATAGCATAATATAACGACAATTTAGTACATTTGTGAAAAATTAGAATCTAAGATGTACGACGTAATAGTTATAGGCGCTGGCGCAGCTGGATTGATGGCTGCAGCCACAGCAGCAAGAAGCGGCAAAAAGGTACTCCTCATGGAGAAAATGGAGAAGGCTGGACGTAAAATCCGCATCACCGGTAAGGGCCGTTGTAACCTTACAAATGCACGTCCGCCAGAGGAGTTCAAGGAGGCTATACGCACCAATGCCGATTTCTTCGACGTAGCTTTTGCCGAGTTTAACAACAAAGCAACAATACGTTTCTTTGAGCGCATTGGTGTAAAACTCGATATCGAGCGTGGCCAGCGTGTATTTCCAAAGAGCGGAAAGGCTTGGGATATATCAAACGCATTGGTGGACTACTGCTTGGATAACGAAGTAGAGATTGCATATAACACTCGCGTGACAGAGATATTAGCCGTTGATGATAAGGTGTATGGTGTAATGTTTCAAAACAAGCGTGGCTTTATGCGTAAGGAGGAGGCTGAGAACATCATTATCGCCACAGGTGGCGTGAGCTATCCAGGTACAGGCTCTACGGGTGATGGTTATCTGTTTGCCAACAAACTCGGCCACACAATTGAAGAGGTACGTCCATCACTCACCCCACTGCGTACATCACATCCACAAAAGAAATTTCTCGACGGATTGCTCTTAAAGAACATCAACGCCAAACTATTTATCGACAACGAGTTGGTTCGCGAGGAATTTGGAGAAATTAGTTTCTCAGAACGTGGTATTGAAGGAGCCGTAGCTCTTCGTCTGAGCCGAGATGCTGTGGATGCCTTGATTGAGGATAAGAAGGTGAAGATTGTATTAGACATGAAGCCCGCACTTACCGAGGAGATACTCTTCGAGCGCATAAAACGAGAGATTGCCGAGATGCAGCCCGACGAATTCTTCTCGGAACTCCTACGCAAGCTCGTACCAAAACACTTCGTAATTCCTATTGCCCACGAGCTTGACATACATTCGAAGAACTACATCCGTAAGGTTACAGACACCGAAATTCACCGCCTGATAAAGGTTCTGAAAGGTATGGTGTTCCCTATTACAGATTATGCACCATTTGAGTATGCGGTAGTTACAGCTGGTGGTGTAAATTGCGACGAGGTTAATAAATACACCATGGAATCGCTCAAAGTCAAAGGCTTGTATTTTGCCGGCGAGGTTCTCGATTTGGATGCAAATACAGGCGGTTACAACCTACAGATTGCATTCTCGACGGGTCGTTTAGCAGGAATGTTGAAGAAATAAAATTAGGTAATGAAAATTACAGGTCGAAATATAAAACGCAGATTATACGGCTTGAGCCAACTGCCAAACAACATCAAACGAGCAAGGTTTTGGCGTGGGCACGGAGTTCACTCGCCCTTTGTCTATAAAATTGTCAGGGAAGTGTTTATGGTTTCTACGTTGAAGTCTAATGAAGAGACATCATTAGCAAGAGAACTTCACACAATAGGTATTGCCAAACGCCGTGTCATTGAGCTGCAGAACTTGATGGAGCATTGCCACTACTCAACTTACGGCATAGATTGTGCTTTGGAGCAAATGGAGGGCAAAGAGATGGTAATCGCCACATTACAATGCGACAACGACACATTAAAGGCAATGGCCGAGAAGGCTACAGAACTGCACACTACATTGTGTATATTATCACCATCATACGATCGCAATCGTAATCTTGCATGCAAGGCCATCGTCGAGAATCACCCTTGCACCAGTATTGACAATAGAGGTTATCTACTTCTTTTTAACAACCACCTACCAAAACAAGTATTCGAACTATGAAAATATATACACGATGTGGTGATAAAGGATACACTTCATTAATAGGAGGTGAACGAGTCGCGAAATATGACTCTCGCGTGGAGGCTTACGGAAGTGTAGATGAGTTAATTTCATTCACTGCCCTACTTGCAGACAAGCTATGCAAGGATATTAAACTCGCCCCATTGGCTGAAGAACTTCGTCGTATAGAGTCGCAACTCATGACCGTTTCAGCATTACTCGCAATAGGAGAGGGAGGAGAAGGAAAAGTTCCGGCATTAAAAGAAGATGCAACACAGATATTAGAGCACCTCATTGACCAAATGCAATCTGAATTACCAACAATCACCAAATTCACCATCCCCGGGGGCGACGAGCGCATTTCCTTGTGCCACGTTTGCCGCACGGTATGTCGTCGAGCAGAACGTGCCGCATTGCATGCTGCATCGGAACATAACGTTGATTGCAATGCCATAATCTATCTTAACCGTTTGTCGGACTACTTCTATCTTGTTGGACGTAGTGTCACAATGAAATGTTCCGTAGAGGAAATTGAGTGGATTCCTTAACTCTTTCACGATATTAAATGTGCTGTTATTCACCTATTTGTCACATTTAACACACAACGCATGCAATTTATTTCGTAAAACATTTGCTTTTATAGTTTTTTGACTATCTTTGCGCCGCAAAAGCTTCATAGCTCCCAACCGCATATAACAATTAACAAATAAAATTAAGTAAAGAATATGTATTGGACATTAGAGTTGGCTTCTAAGTTGGAGGATGCTCCATGGCCAGCAACAAAAGAGGAGCTTATTGACTACGCAATTCGTTCAGGTGCACCATTGGAGGTGTTGGAGAACTTGCAAGAGATTGAAGACGAGGGTGATATCTACGAGTCAATCGAAGACATCTGGCCTGATTATCCATCAAAGGATGATTTCTTCTTTAACGAGGAGGAGTATTAATCTTCAACAAGTCGGTAAGTTACTGATTATCAACAGGAGGAATGAGGTATCAAAACCTTGTCCCTCCTTTTTTTATTAAAAAATCACCATATATTCTTGTGTATTTTCCGCATCCTTCCTCCTTTTCTCTTGATTTCCTTGTCTATTTTTGTATAATATACTATAATCATAAAACATTTCGAGAGCATTGTTGTATGCAATGCTCTCGAAATATAAACTACTACTTATAACCCTACTGTTCTGGTGCAAACATAGGATCCCACGCTGGAAGAAGAATAGGTTTCTGCTCGAGCATCTTGAGTATATCCTCTGGCACATATTTACGTTCAACGACTACGCGGAACATATACTCGTTGAACCACTCGTCGGTCATAATCAAGTTACCATGATAACCAGAGCCTGCACCCCAGCTATTCTCAACCATCCACTTTTTAGACTTACCCTGCTCGTCCAGATCAACAGCAATTAACGTCATAGCGTGCGATGAGCCACTTGAGTATGTCTGGATACGCTGTTTCTTATCCATTGGGAATGAAGTATTGAAAAGCGATGCATAATCAAAATTATTGATATCAAGAGTACCCTTTGTACGATCAATAAACTTACCGACATCACAAGAAAAATACATTGCTGTATTATCCTTGATTGAGGCAATAGCCAACTCCTTCACGCGCTCGATTGGGAGATTTATATATAGCCAATTCTCGCCATCATATACATGGCGGTCGTACTCAATCTCATACACTTTGTTATACTCTCTTGATGGGTCGTTCATCACCATGATGTAGTTCTGCTCCAAATCCTCACCTATATACTCGTCGTAGAAGCTCTTTGGAGTGTAGGTCTTATTGCTAACCAACTCACCCTTTGTATTATAGCGTGCCCACTCGAACTCGGTTGGAGGCACACCCAAACACTCTACCAAGATAACATAAATTTCAGCAAGCATATCCTCCTTGCGCTCCATAGCCTTTGTAGGCTTCAACTCGCGCAACTCCAGTGCGAACTCACGTAACTTTAGGCGCAAGATGTTAGCCATCTGCGATGTATTATTGCTCTGGTAAGTCTCGGGCATGGCAGACTTTGGCACCACGCCATACTTCATAATAAGGTTAGAGACACCTGTAAACTGACCACCATCACCAATTGGGTTCTTCATCAGCCAATCAACTTTTCGGTCAGTAAGGGGCAAGTCGCGAGTGTCAATGATAGCCTGCAAGAAGAGGTTTGACTTCTCAAGCTGGTCATAGAACGAGTTATAGTTCTGCGAGAACTCAAACGAAGGCAAATCGTACTTCGAAATCATCTTGGCGCGCAACACATTCAAACCTGTAAACAACCAGCAGCGTCCCGATGACTTTTGATCGGTTATGCCCTTAGTGGCCACACGATGCGAAAAATGAGTATCCATCATAGCCAAGTTCTCGGAGTTAATGGCAAGGGTAGCCATTGAAGTTGATGCCAAAGCATTCTTCACCGCCTTCTGCGCTGGAGTTGCTGTATAGGCCTTGCTTATGCGAGAGAGCATCTCCTCGCTAATGCCACCACCCTTTGTCTGTGCCGAAGCACTCAACGCACCTGCAACAAGCAGGACTGTAAGAAACAATTTCTTCATAATTGTATTTAGTTTTAAGTTATTCCAATATTTTTTCGTATGCCAGGCGACGGCTTTCAATCACCACATCACCGCAATAAGCATAACCCAACGACTTAATAAGTCCCTGCATAATTTTGTTATCGGGATGAGTATCGATACGCATACTCTTTACACTATCTGACGCCATAGCCTCAGCCGCCGACATAAATCGTTTGGAGAATCCCATGCCAACAAATATCTCCGAAACACACAAGCGGTGCACAACGGCATATTCACCATGTGTAAGCCACTTGCCACCCGTCAAACCTTCATAAGCTGGCTCACCGGTGAAAATAACAGCGCCATAAACAAGTATTGTATTACCTTCGCATAACACCATACCAACACCATTTACCACATCGCACTCCACGCTCTCTCGATTAGGATAACCACGTTGCCATTGGTCAATACCAGCTGCACCCAATCGTTTAGAAGCAGCTCGTATCAAAGACTCTATTTGGTCAATATCTTCAATCGTTGCTTTACGAAAAATCATAACATTGTGTTTTATGCAAAGGTATGCAAAATTAAGAATTTATACAACAAAAAAAAGCAGCCAACATTTATGTCAGCTGCCTTTTTGGTTGAGCTACCGAGATTCGAACTCAGAATAACAGAACCAAAATCTGCTGTGTTACCGTTACACCATAGCTCAATCGTTGCTCGTAAGCGGGGACAAAGGTAATGTAAAAAAATTAATCTTCAAAATTTTATCACAATAATATTAGGCAAGTGCATCCCCAAAATCATCTTGCCAGAGTGTTATAGCTTGGCCAGAAAGCGAGTTTTATCGACAATAAACCTTTCGTGCTCACCCTCACCTATTACGCCCTTCTCATCCCATGCCTTAACGGCAAAGGTCAAGCGACGACCTTCCACAGCTACAAGTTCAGCCTCGGCTGTAATCTCTGCACCCACAGGCGAAGCCTTAATGTGCGACGACTTCATCATAGTGCCCACTGTTGTAGCACCAGCGTCAAGATGCTCGACAACAGAATTCATTGCTGCATTCTCCATCAAGGCTATCATTGCAGGTGTTGCAAACACCTCCATGTCACCCGAGCCGAGCGTTAGGGCAGTGTTATCCAATGACACCACCACCCTACTTTGATATTTTAATCCTATTTCCAACATTGTTAATCAATTATAACTTCTAAAATTCCTACTGCTGCATTATTCTTTGACGACATATTGATACGGATTGCATCTGCCTTGATTGGCTCGGCTGGATGCACCATATTATATTGGTCTAAAAATAGGTTATAGCTATCGGTATTGTAAAGTACCCAAGGCTTCCATTCACCCGCTGTATGATACTCCAGCGACCACTCTGTTGGAAGCTGAACGCCACCCTTATCGTCGTACCAATATACCGATACACTCTCAATCGCCTGCTCCTTCTTAAGTTCCAACTCAACCCACTGCTTCTGACCCTTCTGTGGATATGAAGTCCAGCGAGGGATAGACGCATCGCCAGAATTCTTCGGTTCCTTACCATCTGCCAAAGCCAAATCGAGATCCGACTCAAAAGTGTGGCTCACCTTAACGCTCTTAACATTACCTACGGCGTGAGGCATTGCATCTATCGCTGTCTGGGCATTACGTGCAAACCACACGTTCATCGTAACATTGTCGCCACGGTTGTTCCAAGCGTAGTATGGAATAAGTGTTACATTTGCCTTCTGCGCCTCATCCCCCACTATAGCTTGCGCTGGAATTGTTACATAAGGAATGCCACTCATAACACCTTCGTTGAATGAGGCAATCTCACCCTGCGCACCTATTTTACGAATAACATAATTCGACGCTGGATACTCGTTGTCGGGTTGCTCGGCACAATATACCAATGGACCGCGAGTTACACACACGCGATTCAAATCAGCCTCGACACGCTCGTCAGCCACCGAGTAACGCATAGGCATAGAGAGTTCCAACTCAACCTTATCACCAGCCGTCCATGCTCGCTTAATAGGCATATATCCATCAGCAATCGCTGTGCGTACACGCTCACCATTAACCTTTGCCACGACCTTAGACTTGTTATTGTCGGCATAAGAGTAGAGCTTACCAGGGATAAACTGTTCGCCACACCAAGTTGGAATACGAAGCCACATGGTGAATTCCTGACCCTCAATGGCTGGAGTAACATCGATCATCACTTTACCTTCGAATGGATATGCTGTAGTCTGCTTTAAAGCAACAGCACCCGCAGCCAAAGGCACTACGGTTGAAGATCCAGCATAGAGGGCTGTGTAGATATCATCATCAGTGTGAGAATATACCATACCTGAAATCTGCGGAATAAGACGTGCCATATTTGATGGACAGCACGCAGTTCCGAACCAAGGTGAGCGACCCGCACGACCATGGTTAAACGCCTTTTTACCATCAGCCTCCAACACATTCACATAGAAGAACTTATTACCTTCGATATTCACACCCGCCAATACATTGTTGTAGAGCGACACCTCGGCAGCATCGACATACTTTGCCTCACCCGAGGCCAGGAACATACGATAGTTGAAGAATACATTACCTACAGCGGCACAAGTCTCGTCGTAAGTATCCTTGTTTGGCAATACATACTCCGGACCAAAGCCCTCGATGCCTGGAACTGCACCAAGACCACCATTGATATGAATCTTCTTATCCATTACATCGTGCCATATAGCCTCCAATGCAGGGTTAAGGGTTGTATCACCTAACTCGGCAACAACATCAGCCATACCAGAGTATAGATACATAGCTCGCACAGAGTGTCCCTCGGCAGTACGCTGCTCACGCACAGGTTGGTGCTGCTGTGCATAAGTTGGAGCCATCACGCCATTACCTTCGGGACAATATGTCACACCACGAATATCAATAAACTTCTTCGCCATCTCGGCATAGAGCTTATTACCCGTAGCCTGCGAGAGCTTGACAAGTGCAAGCTCAATTTCCTCGTGTCCTGGAGCCTGCATAACAGGTTTGCCTGCATTGTAGTTAGGGTCACCCTCGAAGAATACACGGTTGATATGCTGTGCATTTTTCTCCGCTACATCCAACCATTTTCGCTTTCCCGTAGCACGATAGTATGCGATAGCACCCTCATACATATGACCCATATTGTATAGCTCGTGGCTATGAACAACAAAGCTATAACGTGACTCACCGCCACGCCAACGGTCACCACTACTCAAACTTTCGGGCAACATATGACACTCATACAGGTAACCATCATCATCCTGCGCCGTAGCAATAATGTCGATAATCTCATCCATCTGAGCCTCAAGTTTCTCATCTTTCTCCAAAATCAAAAGATATGCAGCACCTTCCATAACCTTAAACAGATCGGACGCAACAAAGTAGGGACCATCAAAACGCTCCGCTACCTTCTTTCCGTTGCGATAGTCAATAACCTTCTGCAAGTTAGCCACAGCGTGCTCAACCTTACCCAATGAGTAAGGCACAAGTGTCTCCTTCTGGGTCTTAAGACGAGGCAACCAAAAGTCATCCTCCAGCACCACATTTTCAAACGTAACAGGAGTCAGCGACTCCTTATCACGATTGACAGTTTCCATCTGGCAAGAAGACAACACCAGACTTAGAGTCAACAATCCAAAAATATTTCTTACTTTCATCATTTTTATTTTTATCTATACCTTTATTCAATCACCATCTCCAAAACTCCCACCGCCTTGTTTGGCTGTGGCACCATAGTAATACGCAAGGCTCGTGTGGTAACTTCACCATTAGGATGTACCATATTGAATTGGTTTGGCTCAATACCGAAGCGGTCGGTAATATATGGCTGGAAGGTCTTCCACTCATCGCCATCCTTATACTCCATCGACCATGAAGCGGGGAGGTAAACACCATCGTGATCATCAAACCAATATATCGACACGCTCTCGACCTTCTGCTCCTTGCGAAGTGTCACCTCCAAAGTTTGTGTCTTACCCAACTGATTAGGTGACCAACTTGTCCAACGTGGAATGCCGTGATCATTTGATGACTTTGGATGCTTACCATCAGCCACTGCTACGGGGTCATCGTTTGGATATGTAAATGATGCCTGCACATCTTGAACATTTCCCACCGTGCGAGACATACCATTAAGCGCAGTCTCAGCATCACGAGCGAACCACACGTTCATGGTCATATTATCGCCACGATTATTCCAAGCATAATAAGGAATAAGTCTCAGTGTAGCAGGAATAGAAGTGCCTGCCGACAAATCGACACTTGTGGATGCAAGCGTAATGTTAGGAATACCCGACAAGACGCCCTCGTCAAATGTTGCTAACTCACCCTGCTTACCAATCTTAGCAACTATGTATGATGAAGCTATATACTCGTTATCAGGCTGCTCAGCACAATAGAGCAATGGACCGCGAGTCACACACACACGATTCAAGTCGGCCTCGACACGTTCATCAGCTACCGAATAACGGACAGGCATAGGCAACTCCAGCTCAACCTTATCACCCTCATGCCATGCTCGCTGCACAGGAAGATAACCATCCACTACATTTGCACGAACTCGCTTACCGTTCACCTTTGCAACAACTTTTTCCTTATTATTGTCGGCATAAGAATACAATTCACCTGGAACAAATTGTTCACCGCACCATGTTGGAACACGAAGCCACAATATGAATTCCTGACCATCTGTAGCTGGATTAACTTCGATTGCAATCTTACCATCGAATGGATAATCAGTAGCCTGCTTCAAAGCGACATCACCCGCAGCCAAAGGCACAATGGTAGAGTTTCCTGCATAGAACGCGGTGTAAATATCATCATCGGTATAAGAGTAGGTCATTCCTGAAATCTGCGGAATCAAACGTGCCATATTTGATGGACAGCAGGCTGTACCAAACCAAGGTGAGCGACCCGCACGACCATGATTGAAAGGCTTCTTACCATCAGCCTCCAAAACGTTCACATAGAAAAACTTGTTACCCTCAAGATTCACACCCGCCAACACATTGTTGTAGAGCGCAACTTCGGCAACATCGACATACTTAGCTTCGCCCGACATAAGGAACATACGATAATTGAAAAATACGTTACCCACAGCAGCGCAAGTCTCATCGTAAGTATCACGATTTGGCAAATCATACGCAGGGCCAAAGCCCTCGATGCCCGGCACAGCACCCAGACCGCCATTAATATGCATCTTGCGGTCCACGATATCGTGCCAGATAGAATTAAGCGAAGGCAGCAACGTTGTATCACCCGTCATTGATACCACGTCAGCCATACCCGAGTAGAGATATGTAGCACGCACCGAGTGTCCCACAGCCTCCATCTGCTCTCGCACTGGGATATGAGCCTGACAATACTCACCTTTAGCCGCTCCCTCAGCTTTTCTACTCACATCAGTACCGCGCAAATCAACAAACTTTTTCGCCATCTCGGCATAAAGTTTATTACCGGTCACACGATACATCTTCACAAGCGCCAACTCAATCTCCTGATGACCTGGGGCCTGCATGATTGGCTCACCATTATTATACGCCGCATCGCCCTCAAAGAAGACCTTATTGATGTGCTGTGCATTTTTCTCAGCTACATCCAACCACTTGCGCTTGCCCGTAGCCTGATAGTATGCAACGGCACCCTCATACATATGACCCATATTATAAAGCTCGTGGCTATAAGCAACCTTTGAGTAAGGTTTATCTCCTGTACCCCAAGTATTACCATTGTTACGCAAATGTTCAGGCAAGATATGATGCTCGTAAAGATAACCACTCTCAGCCTGTGCCGAAGCGATAATGTCAATAATCTCATCCATTTGAGCCTCCAACTCAGGGTCTTTTTCCAACTTCAACAGATAGGCAGCTCCCTCCATTACCTTAAAGAGGTCAGACGCTACATATAACGCACCCTCGAATGGCTTTGTCACCTTTTCTCCTTTGAGATATTGTCCTACACGACGTAAGTTCTCAACCGAAAAACGGGTCTTTTCCAACGAGAATGGCACCAATACCTCCTTCTGGGTTTTAAGACGTGGCAACCAGAAGTCATCTTCCAAAGTTACTTTCTCAAATGACACTGGCGTAAGCGGTTCGCTTTCACGCTCAATAGTTGTGGTTTGGCACGAAATGGCAGCTGTTGCGAGCAGAGCAACGGCCGGCAAAAGTTTCACAATATTCATCATATAATTTGGGTTAGTTTAAGCATAAATTTCATCTAATGACAAAAATAATCAAAACATGCAACATGTGCAAGAAAAATCTTTTATCTTTCAAAACTTTTACAAAGCCTAAATTCACACGACAACAGCTCTAATATCCATGAATATTAATCTTGATAAAATATAAATTTGTTTTTTCTGCTTTTTATTCATATCTTTGACATAGATCTAAACATAGAAAACGAATGTCTCCAAGATATTCAGCGTCCCGTTTTCTATTTTGTAAAATTTAGCAGAATTGGCGCTAACTGCAAGCCTAAACTTCTATTTATGGAACAAAATTTACAATTACAAGTCGAACCCATACCAAAGTCGATACGAGTAAGACAAGACATTGCAGCATGGTTATTTGTATTAAGTAATGCTTATATGATTATTGCGGCATTTATACCCATGGCACCATTCGTCAATAATGCAATAACGAGTGTAATCTGCATTACAGGATGGAGTATTCTTACAACAATTGCATCAAATAAAGCTACAAGAGTCGCGGCATTATTAAGCATTTTGTTCTCAATAGCAACCTGTATTCGTGGAATGTTTCAAATTCCTTTCACATGGGTTACAACAACAATGTTAATCATTCCCATGAACTTAATCTGGATTTATATCTATTCATTAATAATTCAAGCAAACGACATCGACAACAAAGACAAAGTTTGGATTTCGTTATTGGTCGTTTTTCTAATTATGAATACCACATCTGATTTAAATTTCATGATTGGCCAAAGCATGGACCTTGATTCTAGCCATGTTTGGGCATGGAATTTGTTTTTAGTTTTACCTTTCCACATAATCTTCGGTGGTATAAACATCATCGCAGGTTACCGTCTTGCAAAGTGCTCAGCATTTTCAGGAAACTATAACCCATCACACCAGCCCAAAGAGATTTATTCGCCTGTAAACAAATATTTTGCAGCTCTACTTATCACAACCTCTATTCTTTGCGGTTTGTGGGTTATACTATACAGTTGTATTGATTTTATTGAAAGCATCTAATCTAACATTGCTATGAAACAAAAATTTTCTATACTATACAACCTCGAAAAGAAGATCTGGGGCGAACAGACAAATCCAAATAAATATTTAGCCACTACGACTATTATATTTTCGGCAGTCATAGGAGCTCTCGTGAGTGGTTGCGAATATCTGAATGACCTATTTAATTGGCACATTAATTCCCCCACATTAACAGCTACATTCAGCCTAATAATATTAATTTGCGGTTACAACATTGCCGAGTCTATCATTGCGACTTCAACGGCTAAAGTCGCAGCACTAAGAGCTTTAATGATGACTGGCTTTGTGATTTTAGCGTTCATCGTAGGTGCAGTTGCCTCATTCATCATTTTATTGATTATCACCATTATCGTTGTAGTATTTTTAGTAATAACCTTCATCAAAATTCTACTCAACGAAATGACAGGCACAAAGATGAATGGCAAAAAATTCATTCTCAGCGATGGTACTATAATAAAGAAACGAACCCCATCAGGAGATTTGATTGATGAGACCGGAGGTCGTTGGAAAGATTTAGGAGATGGACATGTTGAAAAACTATAACGACGTCAAAAAAAGTGCTGGCATATTGCCAGCACTTTTTTATTTGAATATAACTATTTCTCGCGCTTTGGAAACCAACCTTTTTCTACTCTTTTCTTCTGCTCGAAGAGCTCCCCGATTGACCAAAACGATGATGCACCCCACACCGCCAATAGCGTGGACCACAAAACATCCTCAATCATCAACGATGCAGCCACAGCAGCCACTCCCATCAATGCAAAAACCCACCAGCAACGAACACCAAAATAATACTCGCCCTTAATTACAAGCGGGTGAAACAAACCGATAATAAGGAATGTTGCCACTCCAATAATTAACCCTGTAAAATACATCTCTCTCTAAATTTTCAAATTATCAATCTCTCTTTGTACTCTTTCCAAAAATTGTGCGGCGTGTGCACCATCCATCTGCGTATGATGAAATTGGAACGATATATTCAGACAATACTTAAACCAACGACGCGAGTAACGTCCCCAAATAATGAACGGATTATTAAATATGCCACTATACATTCCGCCACCAAACTCCAGCTCCGTATCAATAACAGCAGATGTGCCAATAACCATACACTCATTCGACAAATCTCGATCCACACGACTCCTGGCTACATCCGTAGTATATGTCATATAGTCACGGCTATATCTCTCAAAATCACCACCAAACTCAATGTCGCACGAACTCACATCGCCTGCATGATTCATCACCTGCGAATTAATGGCAATCTTATCAAATTGCATCAGTTTATCACCTACAGGCAACAAATAAAATTCTTTCTGCGCGAGAGCCGCCTTACCAATGCAATAGCATAACAACATATTAAATTTCAGATGTTTTCTCTTGCTTATCTTAACAAGGCGAGTAACATCCAACCGCTTGACAAAAGTAAGCATCGGATTGGGTGCATTTTTCCATATCTCAAACTGACGACCTCGTGGCGTTAAACATGGATCTACTTCTCTCATAATTCTGTTACGTTTAATAAAGAAGTGCGAAGATAAGAAAAATAAGCCATAAAAAGTATAATTTGCAGCAGATTTGCGCCTCGACACTCTAATTTATGACCAAATATTATAGCGTTGTCGTAAAGATTTTATATCTTTGCGTGATTTTTCGTTTGAAAGGAAATAAAATAAATATACTATGTTTGAAAATTTAACAGACAAACTTGAACGCTCGTTCAAAATACTCAAGGGTGAGGGCAAAATTACCGAGATTAATGTTGCCGAAACGCTCAAGGAGATACGCCGTGCATTGATTGACGCCGACGTAAACTACAAGGTTGCCAAGAACTTCACTGACGATGTTAAGCAGAAGGCTTTGGGTCAGGATGTATTGACCGCTGTTAAGCCAGGTCAGATGATGACCAAGATTGTGCGCGATGAGTTAGCACAGCTTATGGGTGGCACAGCTACCGACATCACATTGGAAGGCAACCCAGCCGTAGTACTTATCGCAGGTTTGCAAGGTTCGGGTAAGACCACATTCTCAGGCAAGCTTGCATCATTGCTTAAGACAAAGAAGAATCGCCATGTGTTGCTCGTTGCAGGTGACGTATATCGTCCTGCCGCCATCGACCAGTTGAAGGTGTTGGGTGAGCAGATTGGCGTAGAGGTTTACACCGAAGAGGGCAACATGAACCCTGTCGAGATTGCACAGAATGCTATTCAGTATGCTCGTCAGAAGTCTTACAACGTAGTTATTATCGATACAGCAGGTCGTTTGGCTGTAGATGAGGCTATGATGCAGGAGATTACAGCTATCAAGGCTGCCGTAAACCCAAGCGAGACTCTCTTCGTTGTTGATTCAATGACAGGTCAGGATGCTGTAAACACCGCCAAGGAGTTCAACGACCGTTTGGATTTCGACGGTGTAGTTTTGACTAAGCTCGATGGTGATACACGCGGTGGTGCGGCTATTTCAATACGTTCGGTTGTCAACAAGCCTTTGAAGTTCATTTCAAGTGGTGAGAAGATGGATGCTTTGCAGGTATTCCACCCCGAGCGTATGGCAGACCGTATTCTGGGTATGGGTGATGTTGTTTCTTTGGTTGAGCGCGCACAAGAGCAGTACGACGAGGAGGCAGCACGTCGCCTGAAGAAGAAGATTGTCAAGAACCAGTTCAACTTCAACGACTTCATCGACCAGATTAACCAGATAAAGAAGATGGGTAACTTGAAGGATATTGCTTCGATGATTCCAGGCATGGGCAAGATGCTGAAGAATGTAGATATTCCTGATGATGCATTTAAGCAGGTGGAGGCTATCATAGGCTCAATGACCCCAGCCGAGCGCGAGAACCCCGAAATTATCAACGCTAAGCGCCGTGAGCGTATCGCCAAGGGTTCGGGTACAACTATGGCAGATGTAAACCGCCTGATGAAGCAGTTTGATGATACTCGCAAGATGATGAAGATGGTTGCGGGCGGCAATATGAAAATGCCCCGTATGCCACGCGGCGGTTTCCGCAGATAAATAATAATCATAGATTATTACCTTTTAGGCCCTTGCATTTGCAAGGGTCTTTTTTTATCTCTATCTTTGTGCGATAAAAAAAGATAAAAAATGCACAAATCAGGATTTGTAAATATCATCGGCAACCCCAACGTGGGTAAATCAACACTAATGAACGCTCTGGTGGGCGAACGCCTGTCAATCATAACATCAAAGGCGCAGACCACACGTCACCGCATTATGGGCATTGTCAATGGCGAGGACTTTCAGATTGTATATTCCGACACTCCAGGAATCTTGAAGCCTGCATACAAGTTGCAGGAGTCTATGATGAACTTCGTACACGGAGCTGTGGATGATGCCGATGTAATACTTTACGTCACCGACACCGTTGAGCAAAGTGACCGTCAGGAGGCAATTGTCGAACGCATAAACCGCAGCAACATACCAACAATAGTTGTTATCAACAAGATAGACCTCACAACTCCTGACAAATTGGAAGCATTGGCGGCCGATTGGCAGAGCCGACTACCCGAGGCTGTGGTGATTCCTGTATCGGCAAAGGAGAAGATTGGCATGGGAGGTGTTCTGGATGCTATTTTGGAGCGTCTGCCCGAAGGAGAACCATTCTACGACAAGGATACTCTTACGGACAAAACCTTGCGTTTCTTTGCATCGGAGATTATCCGCGAAAAGATACTCTTGAATTACGACAAGGAGATACCCTACTGCTGCGAGATTGAGATTGACACCTACAAGGAGGAGCCAACCATCGATCGCATATCAGCAACTATTTACGTATCACGTACATCGCAGAAGGGAATTGTAATCGGTCACAAGGGCGAGCGTCTGAAGCGCGTAGGTCAGCAGGCACGTGAAGACATGGAACGCTTCTTACAAAAGAAGGTGTTCTTGCAGCTCTTTGTAAAGGTACAGGAGGATTGGCGTAACAACGAGCGTCAGCTCAGACGTTTCGGCTATGACCAGCAATAAATCAACGAGTTTTATCGTTTAAGCTAAAGCAATACATCAATCACAAAAACCTAATGCGAAGCAAAATTCTAAAAATAGTAATCACCCTCGCCATCATACTGAGTGCATGGTGCGCCAGCACGCAGTACAACAAAGCTTACTTCTACAACATGGGACGTAAGTTGATGACAAACGATGATTACCAAGAGGCTATTCGTGTGCTGAATGTTTTGCTACGCTTTGATGCAAATGCCTACGAAGGTTATTTTCTGCGTGGTATAGCCAAGTATAACATGGATGATTTACTGGGTGCTGATGCCGACTTTTCGCTTGCCATCGACAAAAACCCCGTATTCACAAACGCTTATACATATAGAGCTATAACTCGCTCTCGTTTAGGAAACTACGACGATGCACTTAAGGACTTTCATGAAGCAATAGAGTTGCGTCCTGACCTACCCGGCCCATATTACAGCCGAGGTGTTACACGTCTGCTTAATAAGCAGTACAAAGAGGCTATTTCGGATTTTGACATGTTTATACGCCAAGAGAAAAAGGTTGCCGATGCCTATATAAATCGAGGTATGAGCTATCTCAATCTACAAGACACAACCAAAGCATACGAAGATTTTACTACCGCCATTCAGACAAACCGAGAAGACCCTAACGGCTACAATCGACGTAGTATGCTCATGATGCAGCAAAAACGATATGATGAAGCTGAAGAAGATTTAGATATCGCTATTAGTCATGACTCTACATTTATATTGTCATTCTTCAATCGTGCCCTACTCTATTCCGACACCAAACGTCCGATGTTGGCATTGAGTGACTTTGATCATGTTATAAAATTAGACTCTACAAACTCACTGACTTATTTCAACAGAGCAATTATTCGTTCGCAGATAGGTGATTATAATCGAGCATTGGAGGATTACAATCGCGTTGTACGATATTCACCCAACAATGTATTGGTTTACTATAACCGAGCGACTCTATATTCTCAAATAGGCGAATTGGAACAGGCTATTTCAGATTATTCTCATGCGATAAAGCTCTATCCCGATTTTGCTAATGCCTACCTCAATCGCAGCCAGCTACGCCTGTTTTTAGGAGATACTAAAGGTGCAAAAAGCGACAGACAAACAGCCGAAAGAAAAATTGCAGAGTATAAATCTCGCTTAAAGGATAGCACCTACTCAATTTATGCCGATACCACGCAAAAATTTGACAAGTTGCTTGCATTCGATTCAAAAGACAAGAGCAGTGATTTCAACAACGGTATAAATAATGCAACAAGAAAGAGTGCAAACATCAAGTTGTTGCCTCTATTTAAATTCACTCTAATAAACGCCGACTCGGCAATAATCGCGCGTGATGAATTATACCACGCACAGCGCATGGTTGATTTCAAACAAAAGGTTAATCAACCAAGGCTCATCATCTCAAATCTCGAGAGTAACATCATGCCCGATTCCCTTATAATTATCGACCAAAGCATTACCGAGCAATTACGTTTGACTGATACGAACTGGATATTATATTTTCAGAGAGGAGTGACACAATCGCTTATCAAGCAATACACCAATGCTGTTAGCACATTCACTCAGGCAATAGCATTAAATCCTTCAAATCCGTTCTTATATTTAAATCGTTCTACGACGCGTGCTGAGATGATTGATTTCATATCATCGATTGATAACTCATACCAACGCATCACCATAGATGCTGACCCTGCCAACAGATTACACAACCGCAGTTCTCGCACTTACAACTATGACGACGCTATTGAGGATATAAACAAAGCCATAAAACTATATCCCGACTTTGCGTATAGTTATTACAACCGCGCAAACCTCTATGCCATATCGAATATGCTGCCCGAAGCCTATGAGGACTACACCCGAGCTATAGAACTCAACCCTTCATTTGGCGAGGCATACTTCAACCGTGGCTTGGTGCAAATTTACATGAAGGATACTCGCAAGGGCTACCTCGACCTATCGAAGGCTGGCGAATTGGGTATAATGAGTGCTTATGAAATGCTAAAGAACTACGCAAACGACTAAATTACAAACAAAAACTTAAATAAATTATGACTCAAACAAAACGATTAAACGACTCAGCGGCAGCTCGTTGGCTGGCGCTTATCATCGTATCATTCACGATGATGTGCGGTTACTTCATCACCGACGTGATGGCTCCACTGGAGGACTTGCTCACCAAAGCACCTGCTGAGGGTGGCTTGGGATGGACAAGCGACGACTACGGCTTCTTCTCGGGAGCTTATGGCTACATTAATGTATTCCTGTTGATGCTCTTCTTCGGAGGCATCATCCTCGACAAGTGTGGTGTTCGCTTCACAGGTATTATGAGTAGCGGTTTGATGCTCGTAGGTACCCTTATCAAGTGGTACGCCGTAAACAGCGACTTCGGCACAGCAGAGCTCTTCGGTTACCCTACCCAGGTACTCATTGCAGCACTCGGCTTTGCAATCTTTGGCATGGGTGCCGAGATTACAGGCATTACCGTAACAAAGGTTATCGCAAAGTGGTTCACAGGTCACGAGCTTGCTCTTGCTATGGGCTTGCAGGTGGCAATGGCTCGTATCGGTACAGCAGCAGCCCTGGCTTGCAGCCTTCCATTTGCTAATGCTATGGATAATGTGGCAGCTCCAGTATTGCTGGGAGCAGCGTTGTTGTGCATCGGCTTTGTAGCCTACCTCGTTTATGGTGTGATGGATAAGAAACTCGACGCATCGGTAGCAGCCGCAGAGACTGCAACAGAGGAGGAGGGTTTCCACTTCAGCGATTTGAAGGTTATTTTCACCAATACAGGTTTCTGGTTGATTGCTATCCTCTGCGTATTGTTCTACTCAGGCGTATTCCCATTCTTGAAGTTTGCCACAAAGCTTATGATCTACAAGTATGGCGTTGAGCCAGAGTTGGCAGGTTTGATTCCAGCGATGTTACCATTCGGCACAATCCTCCTAACTCCAATCTTCGGCTCACTCTACGACCGTTTGGGTAAGGGTGCTACGCTGATGATTATCGGCTCGGCTATGCTCACACTCGTTCACGTATTGTTCGCATTGCCAATCCTGAATGTATGGTGGTTTGCTATCCTTGTTATGATTGTGTTGGGCATCGCATTCTCGCTCGTTCCATCTGCAATGTGGCCATCAGTACCAAAGATTATTCCAATGAAGCAACTCGGCTCGGCTTATGCCATTATCTTCTACATCCAAAACATTGGTCTATCAATGGTACCTGTGATGATTGGCAAGGTTATCCAAAACTACGCAACAATCGAGACTACAGAGGGCGTAACTTATGACTACACTATTCCAATGTCAATCTTCGCAGTATTTGGCATTGTGTCTATCATCGTTTCGTTCATCCTCAAGCGTGTTGATGCCAAGAAGGTCTATGGCCTGGAGCAGCCAAACATCAAGAAGTAAGATGAAACGCTTAATTATACTCTTCGCCATTCTGCTCCCCACGCTATGTGGGGCGCAGGGCGTAGAGGAGCTCGCCGACATACTTTGGAGGCAGACTTCATATCTCAACATTACAACCGAGCGCAAGGAGGCCATGGCAAAGATGCAACGCTATGCCGACGGTTTGACCGACACTCAATTTGTCGAGTATTACCGCTGTAGCGAAGGCTGTGCCAAGGAGGAGGCGCTGGAAGGCTGGGGAATCCTGCAATTCTACAATTTAGCATTGGAGAAACTCATGCGCGAAATCCCTGCAACAAAGGTCAACAACGAAGATATAGCAGTGTGGCAACTCTACAACATGGGCTACGTTGTAAAGACCTCAAGCCAATGCTTTGGTGTGGATATTCACCACAAGCACGCACAGCGTATCGCTCCGCTCATCGACTTCCTCTGCATCACCCACAACCACAGCGACCATCAGTGGAGGCCACTGACCGCCGAGATGGAGCGTTTAGGCAAGCCTGTATATTCAAACTTTTTGGATAACGGCTACAAGCTGAAGGGTGGCGAGAAATTTTCGATAGGCAATATTGAGATTGAGCACTGGCTTGCAGACCACAATGCCGCAACACGAAAATTTGTGACCTGCTACCAGATTAGCTGCCTCGCAAAAGATGGTAAGCCATTCACATTCTTCTTCTCCAGCGACTCATATAGCCACGAGCAGATGAACCCATCACGCCAAATTGATGTATTTGTACCTCACTTGGCGGTAGGTTTAAAGATGGACAAGGCGGTGGAAAAACTTAATCCACAAATGGTATTGATGTCGCACATTCTGGAGCTTGCACACCACATAAACAAGTGGCGCTGGTCATATGCTTACGGAATTAACGAGTGCGAGAAACTAAATCGTGAGGGAGTATATCTTCCGGTCTGGGGTGAGAAAATTATCATTAAGCGATAAGAAAAAAATCCGACTTTTAACCAAGTCGGATTTTTATTTTATTCATTGCCATTCTACTTTGCCATTTCAAGTACTTCAAGCAACTTATCGCACATCGTCGCCCACGAAAACCGTTTGCGTTCCTGTGCGAAATTATCCTTCAAACGCGCCAACTCTCCTTCGGCATATAATCTTTGCAACCCCTCAAGAATTCCATCTACCGAAGGCTCACAGACAACACCCACCCTGCCATCGGGAACAATTTCAGGCAATCCACCAACGCCCGTAACCAACATAGGCATCGAGAAGTTATAGGCAATCTGCGTCACTCCGCTCTGCGTGGCGGTACGATATGGCAACAGCAGAGAATCCGCCGCCGAGAAGTAATATCTCACATCCTCATCAGCCACAAAACCCTCATGCATCACAACGTCATCCTGCAAGCCAAGCTTTTCAATCAACTCATAGGTCTTTTCTCGCGAAGCATAAAACTCGCCCGCAACAAGTAACTTTCGCCCTTCAGGGCGCCATTTAGCCCAAGCCTCGAGCAACAAATCAAGCCCCTTATAATCCCTAATCAAGCCAAAGAAAAGCGAATATTTCTGCTCTGGGTCTAACTCCAACTGCGCACATGCCTCATTGCGTTCCACCACCTTGCCGAAATTCTCAAACATAGGATGTGGAGAGAATATCATCGGCACCGAAGAGTAAGCCTTCAGCTCGCCACCCACCTGCTCCGACATATATACAAAGCCATCCACTGCACCCAGATAATAGTGGTTGCAGGGCTTGTCAATAATATGGTGTTCATGGGGTTCGACATTATCCACCTGACAAACAAACTTCGTTACGCCATTCGTGCGTGCTATGCGAGCCACCGTACCGAAGCAGGGAGCCATAAACGGAGTCCAATACTTCATAAGCACCATATCGGGCTTCTCACGCTTTAAGCGCAATCCCAAATGTATCCAATTAAGAGGATTGACCGTATTCATCACACGTTCGATATGCAGATCTTCAGGCGCAGGCGTAGTGACAAACTGACTCTTACCAGGGAACAATAACGACGGATACTGTACCGAGAAGGTGTAAATCTTCACTTCGTGACCACGGCTCTGGTACTCCCTCGCCATAGTCTCCATAATCGTAGCCAAGCCACCACGATAAGGGTGTGCAGGCCCAAGAACAACAATCTTCATAGCCCCTACTTCATTATCTTGCGTTTATTTAGTTCCTGCTGATACAAACGCGCATTTACCAAGTGTTGCGAGTATGTCTTTGCAAAGTTATGATACCCATCAAAGGTGTGACGAGCACAGAAATATAGGTATTCGTGTTTCTCAAAATTCAACACCGCATCAATAGCCTCCACACTTGGCATACAGATTGGCGAAGGTGGCAAACCCTTATTTATATACGTATTGTATGGAGATTGATATTTCAAGTGCTTCTTTAATATGCGACGCAACCCAAAGTCCTGCATTGCATACTTTATCGTAGGGTCAGCCTGCAAAGGCATCCCCTTCTTTAAACGGTTAATATACACACCTGCCACACGTGGCATCTCATCCACCTTGCGTGTCTCCTCATAAACAATCGAGGCGAGGGTTGCAACCTCTACCCTACTAAGCCCCGAACGCTTACGTTTAGCATCACGCTCCTCTGTCCAAAAACGCTTATACTCCTTGTACATACGATCTACAAATTCATCAGGCGTTGCAGTCCAATAAAATTCATAGGTATTAGGTAAAAAGATAGAGAACATTGTCAGCGGATTATCGAAACCAAACTTCTTAGACAAAGCTTTATCGGTAAGCACCTGCATAAACTCCACAGAATCGGCTTCGAACTGCTTCGACAACTTACCTGCCAGCTGCGCAGGAATCTTCACATTGTTCATCGTCACATTTACAGGTGTCTGCAAACCGAGCTTGAACATACGTACAATCTCAATCACATTCATACCCGACTTCACAACATAGTGACCCTTTTTGTAGTTCTCACTCAAACCAAGACGATCAGCATAGAGGTCGAAGGCTAAGTGATGCTTAATCGAGGGCTTAAGGGAGTCCACTAGTTCTTGATATGTAGTATTACGCGACACATAAAAATCCTTATCAACCACAACAGCATTACCTTTGAACGAAATAAAACCCCACGCAACAACTGCTACGCCCAAAACAATACCTGCTACGAAGGTTGATATAAATAACTTTTTCATAACTTTCCTATATTTTCTAATCTACAAATATAGCAGTTAAACTCAAAAAATGCAACCCACAGAACTGCTTTTATATCACAAATCACGGTTAAACCGTATAAGAAAAGG
>JAGBTO010000017.1 GCA_017631285.1 Alistipes sp. | reverse complement strand
GGG
Organism: Alistipes sp.; assembly: GCA_017631285.1. Taxonomy (GTDB): domain Bacteria; phylum Bacteroidota; class Bacteroidia; order Bacteroidales; family Rikenellaceae; genus Alistipes. Next base: position 3,103 of record JAGBTO010000017.1, on the reverse strand, counting down.
ATGTGTACCACGGGAGCCATCTCTGCCATCTCCTTATCCGAGAGGAAGGCATCGCTACCAGCGAAATCGACAATCTTATCACGCAAGTTGCGAACACCGCCACCAGAGCCGATACCACCGTATGCAACGACATCTCCATTTACCTCGGCAAATTTTTCAAAGACAACATTGTAGAAAGGGAGTGGGAATGTTGCACCAGCACCCGAGAGCTCCTGAGCCTCACGGCTACCATTTGTTGCATTACCGCCGCAAGACACCATTGCAAGGGCTGCGACCATTGTCACGACTGACTTAAAAATCTTTTTCATATATCTCTATGTGTTAATTTGTTAGACTTGTGTTATTAGAAACCGAAGTAGCAGTTTACATACGCCGAGCAACCCATCTTTGAGCCATCAGCCTTTGGCATCGACATTCGGAAGTTAGGTGCAATCTTCACATACTTGCCCAACTTGAACTGTGCACCGAGTATTGCTGCACGCTCATCCTTGGCGATGTTCCAATCATTGTTAGAGTATAGGTCGTCGAAGCGAGCATAGAGCTCTGCATATTTTGCCAACTTAACCGAGCCAAATACCGAGTAACCAAACTGCTCATTACCCTCGGTGTAGGAGGCGTTTAGCATATGGTTATACTCTGCGCCGATTGTAAATTTGTCGTGCTTGTAACCTGCAAAAGCCGCCATATTCACGGTATTTGCCTTACCCTTAACACCACTCTCGTTGAGGCCACCATAGAGGCGAATCTGGAAGCCCTTAACGGGGGTTAATGTTACGCCCAAACCGTAGTTAAGACCGTCGTTTACCTGAATCTTTTTGTAGCCCTCGCCATTTACGATGATTGCATCAGCCGATACCCAATCAGCAAACTTATAGGCCACAGAGATACCCAAGTCGGCGCTATTACCAAATTTGTATTGGTCCTGGAATGACTTCATAATGTAACGGTAGCCCCAGAACTTCTCCTGAAAGTTGAACTGTGTGGTTGAGATAAGACCTCCGTTAAGCGTAAGGTTGCCCTTTTTCCACGACACCTGAGCGTTCTTGATGTAGGCGATGCGGTGGTAGTCATCTACACTCTTCGACTTACCAATGTCCATTACACCCTTTACTGTCAGGCCATCGTCAAGTTTGTACTCGTAACCCAAGTAGCTACGGTCGAGCTCAAAGCCCATATCGTCGTTCTGTTTGCCAAATCCTGCGTGGAAGTTACCAAAGACCTGAACGATAGCCTTACCCTTGGGCTCTACGGTTGCGGTATCCTGTGCTTGTGCGTTGATACCAATGCAGGCTAAAAGACCTGCCAAGATTACCATTTTCTTCATAATTAAATAATGTTTTAAGTTAATGTCTGTTTCTTGTTTTCACACCGCAAAAGTATCGGGATAACATTTCATAAATATTTCAAAAAAATTAGGCTTTCGTTAAATAGTCATTCTGCTGAAAAATGTGACATTTTTGTTAAATCTATTATGGAGCATTACATCATTTGCCAAATCTCCGTAATTTTGCACTGCAATCTTATAATATAAGTATATGGCAACAGAACGTATATTGATAGTGGATGATGAGGAGACCTTGTGTGAGGTCTTGAAACTAAACCTCGAAAATGAGGGGTATGATGTGGATGTGGCATTTAGTGCCGAACAGGCTCTCGGCTACAATATAAAAGAGTATTCGCTCATTCTACTCGATATTATGATGGGCGAAATAAGCGGTATCAAGATGGCTAAGATGTTAAAGGCTGATGTTGCTACGGCTGATATTCCGATAATCTTCTGCACTGCTCGTGATACCGAGGACGATATGATTATGGGACTTAACCTCGGTGCCGATGACTATATTATGAAACCCTACACCATTCGTAATGTCGTAGCACGAGTTAAGAGCGTTTTGCGTAGAACGGCATCCCATAAAGTTGGGAATGTGTCGGCTGAGAAGCCAAATCGTTTAGTCGTTGAGGGTCTTTGCCTCGACTTGGAGTTTAAGCGTTGCACGGTCGATGGAGAAGAGGTGAAGCTTGCTCGCAAAGAGTTCGAGTTGCTCGCCTATTTGATTCAACATCGTGGAAAGATATGCTCACGAGAGCAAATACTAAACAGAGTGTGGAGTGACGAGGTGGTCGTTCTTGACCGCACTATCGATGTGAACATCACACGCCTACGCTCCAAAATAGGCGCATACGGCTCATATATTGTAACCCGTTCAGGCTTTGGTTATGGCTTCCGAGACTAAAAAATCACATCATAAGCGCCTCTTTTTGCAACTCATAGCCTTCTCGTGGGCAATGGTGCTATGCTTTGTTGGATACCAATATATAAGAGAGAAAGAGTATAAATCGGAGTTCTTGAATGCCCAGTTGCAGCAGTATAATCGTCATCTGCTAGCTACAGTCGAAGAGGGTGAGCCGTATGAAGAGTATATCGCTACGCACGACAAGACTTTTGAAGAGTTGCGTATATCCATTATCACTCTTACAGGTGCTGTTATCTACGACAATATCATATCGCTCGATTCGCTCGATAATCACCAAGGTCGCCCCGAGGTGGCAAATGCTTTGGCTGAGGGTACGGGATATAATATCAGTAGACAATCTACGAGTGATGGACGAGAATACTTCTACTCTGCAACACGAGGCGAGCGAGTTGTTGTTCGTACAGCAATACCATATTCAAGCACCTTGCAAGACCTGCTTAAAGCGGATTGGTCATTCCTGGTTGTGATGATTTCAATCACGCTTGTGATGAGTGTGGTGGCATACTTTACAACTCGTAAACTTGGGAAGGATATTGAGCGAGTCAATCGCTACGAGGCTGAGCAGGAGCGAAATCGCCTTAAACGACAACTAACTAATAACATTAACCACGAGCTGAAAACCCCCGTAGCATCCATTCAAGTGTGCCTTGAAACATTGCTTTCGGGCATCAATCTCAGTGAGGAGAAACGCCAGGAACTTATCGAGAGATGCTATGCAAATAATGACCGCCTTCGCCGACTGCTTAACGATGTATCGCTGATAACAAGGATGGAGGACGGTAGCGCTCTGATTGGCAAGGAGAGAGTTGTAATCAACGATATAATTGATGAGGTGGCTAAGGAACTGG
>JAGBTO010000001.1 GCA_017631285.1 Alistipes sp. | reverse complement strand
TTCACAGTCTTGTTGTCGTCGAGTTGAGGTTCCTGCTCCAAGTAACCTACCGAGTAACCAGGGGCAAACACCACCTCGCCTTGATAGTTCTTATCGATACCTGCGATAATCTTCATCAGGGTTGATTTACCCGAGCCGTTAAGACCGATGATACCGATCTTAGCTCCATAGAAGAAAGATAGGTAGATGTTATTCAACACCTTTTTCTGGTTGGTGAGAGTCTTTGAGACACCCACCATGGAAAAGATAATTTTTTCGTCTGCCATATATTGTTAGTTTTATATTATTCCAAATTTTGGCAAATTTACAAAAAGAAATTCACTTAAAGAAAGATGTTGCACCTTTTTTATAATAATAAATTATACAAACAACAATTTACCTCTACAGACAACCTTACCATAAGTCTTTTTTATGGCAATATTAATTTTTATTATCGTTTTACTATTGCAAATTTTCAAAAATCCACTATTTTTGCATAAGTAAAACATAAAAAAATCATTTAAAACAATAAAACTTATGAGCATCAAAGGGACAGCAACAGAGAAGAATCTCTTAAAGTCATTCGCAGGCGAGAGCCAGGCACGCAATCGTTACACTTTCTTCGCAAGCGTAGCAAAGAAAGAGGGTTTTGAGCAGATTGCAGGCGTATTTACCGAAACAGCCGAGCAGGAGAAAGAGCACGCAAAGAAGTTCTTCAAGTATTTGGAGGGCGGTGATTTGGAGATTACTGCAACATACCCAGCAGGTAAGATTGGCACAACTTCAGAAAACCTCTTGGCTGCCGCTATGGGTGAGCACGAGGAGTGGGAGGTACTTTACGCTGAGTTTGCACAGGTTGCCGACGAGGAGGGTTTCCCAGAGATCGCCGAGACATTCCGTCAGATTGCAAAGGTTGAGGCTGAGCACGAGCGTCGCTACCTTAAGCTCCTTGAGCGCGTAACAGATGGCACAGTATTCATCCGCGACAATGAGATTTGGTGGCAGTGCCGTAACTGCGGTTACGTACTATTGGCCAAGGAGGCTCCTTTCAAGTGTCCAGCTTGCGCACATGCCCAGGCATACTTCGAGCCAAAGAAGGAGAATTATTAACAGCATACACAACGAATTTTTCTTCGCTGCCGATTCCCAAGTGGATCGGCAGTTTTTATATGCCTTTATTTAGTAATACACGTGTGTCATTCATAAATATTTGATAAGCCTCGCGTGAGGTAGCATCCATCCTCATAGTATCACCAACCGCAGGAGTGATAATCTGATATTTAGGCAACTTTACCCACACGGGAACATTGCTTATGTAATACTTCAGTTCTCCTTGCGTATTCTCCTCTATATCAATCAGAACCATCAAACCGCCATCGGTATATCTTTTACGTTGATTAGAAACAAAATTACCCAAAGAATAGACCACTATTTTCCCGTCCTTATCCTGCTCATAGGGCTGCACCACATGAGGATGTGAGCCTATGATTATATCCACGCCGTTACTCTTCATTAGCTCCGCCATCTTTCGCTGGTCACGGTTAGGTTTGCGTTCATACTCATTACCCCAATGCACAAAGGCCACCACACAATCAGCCTTCGAACGATCAATACGAGCCAAATCACGTACCACCAAAGCACTATCCAAATGATTTACCACAACACCCTTGGGGGTGGGAATCCCATTCGTTCCATAAGTGTAGTTAAGCATTGCTATACACACTCCGCCACGCTCAAGATATTTGATATTGTTCCGATGAAAATCTACGCTATCACGGAACACCCCCATGCGCTCAATAGCGCAGGAGTCTAATATATCTGCCGTCCTACGAACGCCCACAGCACCTCTGTCCAAACAGTGATTATTCGCAAGCAATGCAACATCCACTCCCATATCGACCATAGCATCAGCCACCTTGGCAGGTGAGCAAAAGCAGGGATAACCAGAATAGTTACCTTCAGCAGAGAGGGTTGTTTCAAGATTTACGACTGCAAGATCAGCATTGCGAAAATAGTCTGCCACAAAACGAAATGACTCCGTAAAATCGTAACTACCATCAGCCTGACGTGCTGCAGTAAGTTGTGGAGTATGCTGCATCAAATCCCCAGCCACAACAATTCTCACACATCGTGGAGGCAACTTCACACCCGGAGGCTCCTGACGCAACCCTTCAGATTGCATAAAATAGAGTGGCGTAAATGCCACCACAAACATCGATATTATGGCTACTATCTGTTTCACAATGTCAAAAATATAAAAAAATATCATATTGACAAAAGAGTAGGGTTGCCAAGCACAAAGACCCAGCAACCCTAAACATCTATTTAATTACCACTAAAAGTTATATTGCAACATAACACTCACACGATTAGCTCCACCTTTCAAGCCATCCATATTCTTTCTACCACCATGCAAATACTCTGCAGCTAAAGTAAAATTATCAGTCACACGATAGAATACATTACCAAAGATGTATGTTCCTCGACGATACTCATCAGGCGAGTAGTAGCCATTATGTTCCTGAACTCGCGCCACAGAATAACCTCCCGACACCGAAAGCAATGAAGGAATAATATCCACCTGAGCAGCTCCCTGCACAGCCCACATAGGCATGGTTTGGATTTGATTAGGATTCTTAGGATTTGGAGTAAAGTCGAGACCCGAGCCTGTCAAGTCTTGAATATAAGGTGTAATACCCTCACCATAAACTCCATTAAAGAACAGCGTAAACATATCACACAAAGCCATACGTCCACTAAGTTGCACACCCCAACCAAACAAACTTGTATTGTCATTCTTTACAGCATCGTGCAGATACATATTTCTCAACACAGCCGAAGCGCGTATATGGCTACGACATTCGCGACCCCACGAATATTCCACATACATAGGGATGTCGGGAACTCGCTGCGAGATAGGGCGGAAGCTCTCGCCATAAGTACCACTCACCACAGGCATCTCCAATGCTAAGCCCATAGTGAGGTGATCTTGCAGAACAGACAACTCATAACGAAGCATTGTTGCAAAGTTGAAATTATAAGCATTAGGGCCCTGAAAATCTATAGTTGTAGGAGCCGCCTGCAAATCACAAAAAGTTGTCACATCTCGTCCTGCAGTTATACCCAATAGCGATACATATGCTGAACGTAAGCGTGGGGTATAGCTAAACTCCGCGCCACCACGAAAATCCATATCGACATAAGCAACCACAGGGCCTAGCTTCGGAGAATTCACCACAGCCTTTGTAAATATTCGAGAAGTGGTAGCATCCATCATAATTCGCTGACGATTGGCATAATTAGCGTAAATAGGAATCTTGTATGGTACAAAATCGATATCATTTACCGCACCCTTAAAATCGTAGCTTGTACGCAGATTTACAAAACCGCCGATACCTAAAGCAAAACGATTGTCTCGTGTCGAGAAAATGATATTAGGATTTGGGGTTTGCTGGAAGCCTTCACGCCGAGTAGCTTCAAACCAGTTTTTGGCGACATGAGCGGCTTCATACTGCTCAACAACTATTCGCTCCATTGACACAGGATAGGAATTTGACCCACCCTGCTCAGCAAGCATCATCAGCACAACAGGCTGATACTCATCAGAGGTACTCTGTGCTTTTGTTTGCATCACAGCCAACATAGCACACATAACTAACAATAGTCTAAATCGTTTCATAGTAAAACCTTTAATACATTAATAACCAATTAAAAAACCTTTACTGCATTCAAGTTTTTACAAAAAAATTACAACATATATGCCAAACAATATCTAATCTTACCACACCAACCTATATAACTTCATAAAACTTTTATTCAGCAACTTAAACCAACATGACATCTCTCAATCAACTTTATATTTTCATATTTTATCAATAGTAAAACAACATCAAGCTTTTCCCACAAAACTCTGATTATTCAGCAATTAGATTTCAGCGCATTTATTATCATAAAAAAAAAGCAAAAAAAAGAGACTAAAAATTTGCAGATTACATTTTTTACACTACCTTTGCAATCGCAATCAGCAAATGGTGCGTTAGTTCAGCTGGTTAGAATACGTGCCTGTCACGCACGGGGTCAGGGGTTCGAGTCCCCTACGCACCGCGAAAAACGACTTACAAGCCTTGTAGGTCGTTTTTTTTATTTATTAACCTAAAAAGTGAGAAAGAATGAAGAAGTTTTTACTTTTCATTGCGACATTGTGTGTGTCGTGTGGAGCAAAAGAAGCTCCTGTGATGCAGAACGACCTTCGTCTGCCTGCTGTTCCTCTAGTAATGATTGACCCATTCACAAACGCATGGTCATTCGACAACAATCTCTACGATGGTCAGATTGGCCACCGCGTAAAGAAGGTTCACGAGTTTGTAGGTGCTATCCGTGTTGATGGCGAGATTTATCGTTTTATGGGTCTTGACGACACTCCACGCCAACCATTGGCGGGTATGTCATACGCCGAACCATGGAGTGCAAAATACACCTTCGAGCGTCCAGCAGAGGGTTGGGAGAAGCCTGGTTTCAACGATAAGCGCTGGAAGCAGGGCGAGGCTGCCTTCGGTACACGAGGTGAGACCAACGTAAAGACTCGCTGGAACACACACGACATCTGGGTACGCCGCGAGATTAAGATCGACCCTGCATCTATCGAGGATAACCGTCTATTCATCCACTATTCTCACGACGACACATTCACCCTATATGTGAACGGTCACGAGGTAGTAAAGACTGGTTATGAGTGGAAGAAAGATCAATCAGTTGAGCTCTCAGAGGAAGTTATCTCTTCAATCAAGGACGGCAACGTTACCATCGCAGCACACTGCCAGAATCGCGAGCATGGCGGATTGGTTGATTTCGGTCTTTATATAGAGAAAGGTAAGGCTAACATCCTCTCTAATACAGCTACACAGAAGGATGTAAACGTACAGGCTACAAACACATATTACACATTCGAGTGCGGCAACGTAGAACTCAAGCTCACATTCCTTGCTCCATTTATGATGGACAACCTCGATCTTATGTCACGCCCTGTGAACTACATCTCTTACGACGTAAACTCACTCGACGGCAAGGAGCACGATGTGCAGATTTACTTCGAGGCTGCTCCAAATTGGGTTACCTTCCTTCGCAATCAGCCAACCGAGGTTACAACATATTCAAAGGATGGTCTATCGTTCACAAAGATGGGTCGTACAGAGCAGAATCCATTGGGCCATGAGCGTGAGGCCACATACTATACCAACTGGGGTTATGTATATTTCGCGGCTGATGCAACAACATCTTCTTACGGTGCCGGCGACCCTGTAGCTATGCGTGCATCATTCGTTGAAAGTGGTACATTGAGCAACAACGAGAATGCGCAGAATGGCTATATGGCAATCACCGAGAACCTCGGCACAGGCTTGAACACATCGGGTAAGATTATGGTTGGTTATGACGACATTCTCTCACTCAATTACTTCGGTACAAACCTCCGCCCATACTGGAACCGCAATGGCGACCGCACTATCGAGCAAGAGTTTATTGCAGCCCACAACGAGTATGCAGAACTCAAGACAAAGAGCGCGAAGTTCGACTATGAGCTTATGCAGGATGCTATGCGCGTAGGTGGCAAGGAGTATGCAGAGCTTTGTGCATCGGTATATCGTCAAGTTATTGTTGCCCACAAGTTGATGGAGGCTCCCGACGGAACTATTATCTTCCCATCGAAGGAAATCTCAAGTGGTGGTTTCGTATCTACTGTTGATGTCACATATCCATCGGCTCCAATGTTCCTTTACTACAACCCAGAATTATTGAAAGGACTTATCGAGCCTATCTTCTACATGGCAGAGAACGGCATCTGGAACAAGCCTTACCCAGCTCACGATGCAGGTAAGTACCCTTGGGCATTTGGCCAGGAGTATGGCGAGGATATGCCTATCGAAGAGGCTGGTAATATGCTCATTCTTTCGGCTCTCTTGACAAAGGTTGACGGCAATGCCGACTACGCCACAAAGCATTGGGCATCACTCACAAAGTGGTCTAACTACCTTATAGAAAAGGGACTTGACCCAGCCAACCAGCTCTGCACCGACGACTTCGCAGGTCATTTGGCACGCAATGCAAACCTCTCAGTGAAAGCTATTCTCGGTATCGCAGCTTATGGCTATATGGCAGGCGAGAAGGGTGACAAGGCCACATGTGACGAGATGATGGCAAAAGCAAAGCAAATGGCTCAGGAGTGGATGACATTGGCTGACGCTGGTGACCACTATTCACTTTCATTTGGCAACAAGGAATCTTGGAGTCAGAAGTACAATATGGTTTGGGACAAACTGATGGGCTGGGAGATATTCCCAGAGGAGGTGAAGCAGAAGGAGCTCGCATACTACCTCACCAAGCAGAACCAATATGGTTTACCACTCGACAGCCGTCGCAACTACACTAAGTCTGACTGGATTATGTGGACTGCGACACTTGCCAACGACCACGAGACATTCATGAAGTTTGTGCAACCAATCTACGACTTTGCAAACGAGACTACCGACCGCATCGGCCTTACCGACTGGTACAATACGGACAACGACAAGCGTGTTGGCTTTGAGGCGCGCCCAGTACTCGGAGGCTTCTACATCAAAATGTTGGAGGAAAAAATTTCAAAGTAATAGGGTATAATCCCACAAAATAGCAAGATAGTGTTTAACTCGCGTAGTTAAGCACTATTTTTTTGCATAATTATCCTATCTTTGTAAAACGAACTTAAAATCACATTCCAAATATGAAAAGATTGCTTTCACTATGCTTGGCAACTCTCTGCATTGGAGTTGCAGCATTGGCTCAAGAGGCTAAACGTCCCATTGACTATGTAAATCCAATGATTGGCACCGACGGCATGGGACACACATTCCCTGGCGCGTGCGCACCCTTTGGCATTGTACAGTTAAGCCCCGACACCGACACCATTCCTCACAACATCAACGGTCAATATCAACCAAAGACATACGCGTATTGCGCCGGTTATCAGTACAAGGACAAAACCATAGTAGGTTTCAGCCACACTCATTTCAGCGGCACCGGACATTCCGATCTAGGAGACATTCTAATCATGCCTACAACCGGCGAACTTAAGCTCAACCCAGGTACAGCCGACAATCCCGACGCAGGCTACCGCTCACGTTTCTCGCACGACAGCGAGAAGGCTACACCTGGCTACTACGAGGTGATGCTCGACGACTACAAGGTGAAGGCACAGCTCACCGCTACACCTCGCGTGGGCGTGCACCGCTATACATTCCCAAAAGATGCAGAGGGTCGAATTATTCTAGACCTCAATCACGGCATCTACAACTACGACGGCAAAACCCTATGGGCATCTATCCGCGTCGAGAACGACCACTTACTGACAGGCTACCGCATCACAAATGGCTGGGCAAGGACAAACTACACCTATTTTGCAATATCATTCTCGCAACCAATTAAGAACTACGGCTACAGCGATATGCAGCGCATACTATATAACGGCTGGTGGCGCAAGTTCCCCGTAAACAAAAATTTTCCCGAGATGGCAGGCCGCAAAGTGGTATCATACTTTGAATTTGACACCCAAAGCAATCCTGAGTTGGTAATTAAAGTCGCCTTGTCAGCCACAAGCACCGAGGGCGCCATCAAAAACCTAAACGCCGAAGCTAAAGAGAAAAACTTTGAACAAATTGCAGCACAGACAGCACAGAGCTGGAACAAGGAATTATCAACAATCGAGGTAGAGGGCACAGAGGATCAAAAAGCTATGTTCTACACATCGTACTACCATACAATGATCAACCCTTCAATATACATGGATGTGGATGGACAATATCGTGGTTTAGATCAGAACATACACTCTGCAGACGGCTTTAATAACTACACCATATTTTCTTTGTGGGACACCTACCGTGCTGAACACCCATTCCTCATGTTAATGAAACCACAGCAAGCTCGAGATATGGCGATGTCGATGATACGCCACCAACAGCAAAGTGTTCACGGATTATTACCCGTATGGAGTCATATGGCTAACGACAACTGGTGTATGAGTGGCTACCACGCAACATCAGTACTTGCCGATGCAATCGCAAAGGGCGCAGACATCGACCACAACGAGGCCTTAAAAGCAATGGTAACAACATCAAACGTAGCCTACCTAGAGGGGCTTGGCGAGTATATCAAATTGGGATATGTCCCATTGGAGGCATCGGGCACTGCGGCATCAACTACGCTGGAATATTGCTACGACGACTGGACAATCTACCAGACAGCATTAAGAGCTGGCAACAAAGATATAGCAGAGCGTTATCGTGAGCGCGCACTCAACTATCGTCATCTCTACGACAAAGAGATTGGCTTTGCTCGTCCTCGTTTCCGCAACGGAGAGTTTAAGCCCGAATTTGACGTATTACAGACCCATGGCGAGGGTTTCATCGAGGGCAACTCATGGAACTTCTCATTCCATGTGCCACACGACGTCTTCGGCGTAATCAACCATATGGGTGGCGAGAAGGAGTTCCTTCGCAAGTTAGACGAACTATTCGAGATGCACCTACCAGAGAAGTACTACGAGGCCAATGAGGATATCACAGCCGACTGTCTCATTGGTGGCTATGTACACGGCAACGAGCCAAGCCACCATATCCCTTATCTCTACGCCTGGACATCACAGCCTTGGAAGACTCAATATTGGGTGCGTGAGGTGATGAACAAGATGTACAAAAATCACATTCGCGGCCTGGGTGGCAACGACGACTGCGGACAGATGTCTGCATGGTACATCTTCTCGGCTATGGGTTTCTATCCCGTATGCCCAGGTAGCGACGAGTATGTGATTGGCGCACCTTATCTGCCATATCTGAAGCTCACTCTCGACAACGGCAAGACTCTCGAAATCAAGGCCGAGGGTGCGAGTGACGAGAACCGCTACATAAAGAACGTCATACTTAATGGTAAGCCATACACAAAGACATACCTCACTCATGCCGACCTCACTGCAGGTGGTAAATTGGAGTTTGTGATGAGCAACAAGCCTAACAAGCGCCGCGGCACAACACCTGCCGACAAGCCTTATTCACTCACAAATGGCGAATAGCCACATTGAACGCACAAAAAAAATAGAGCAGAACAAAATCTGCTCTATTTTTCTTTTTAAAATGTACTTATAAAGTAACTAGTCGTTTGGATAGGCTGCAATAAACACATTGCGTTTACGTAATTCATCCTGCACCTTATGAAGTTCACTCAAAGAAACGCGTCCTACAACATACTTATAGTCATCTGAAATGTAATTCTCGCTAACCGACTCAAACTTCAGCAAATTCAAATCTGCATAATCCTGATAACGATAATATACACGGAATGAGTGATCGGTAGTATATTCCGGCAACTGAGAGTCGTTACGTTTCTTATATTCATACTTATAGTCATACAAACAAGCAGTGATATCACTCAACACAGCCGAGCCTGTAGGATAACCACCAGCACCACGACCAAACATAAACTGCTTGTCGTAGAACAAACCCTTAATAACCACACCGTTGAACTCATCCTCGACGCTGTAAATGTATTTATTACGAGAGATAAGCTGTGGCATCACACACATAATCAACTTATTACCCTCCAATTTCTCAACATGCGCCACCAACTTGAATCGTCGCTCCTTCTCGTTTGCGAAGCGAATGTCCTCATCACTCATATTTGAGATACCATAGGTGAAAATTTTCTCTGGTGCGACATACAGACCAAAGGCGTGGATGGTAATGATGATGAGCTTAAAGAGCGAGTCCCATCCGTCGATATCAAGTGTAGGATTACTCTCAGCAAAGCCCAAATCCTGAGCCAACTTTAAGGCGTCGGCGTAAGACATCTTCTCATTAAAAATCTTCGAGAGAATAAAATTAGATGAGCCATTCAAGATACCCTTAACCGAAGTAAGCAAATCATTGTCATAGTACTCCTCCAGGTTACGAATAACAGGAATACTACCACACGCCGAAGCATCGTACAAGAGAGCCACATTATAGCGAGCCTGCAACTCTATAAGCTCCTCAATGTGGTGAGCCAACATCTTCTTATTACCTGACACCACAGGAAGTTCCATCTGCAAAGCACGCTTAACGATAGTATATGCAGCATCAGCATCATCAATAAGCTCTACAATAAAGTTGATATTAGGGTCATTAAATATATCATCTGGATTGTTGGTAAACTCCGCCTCAATAGATCGTTTCTTGCTGAGATCTCGCACACAGATGCGTTTAATTTCAACATTCTTCGACCCTATACGCTTCAGCACGTCATATAATCCACTACCTACGGTACCAAAGCCGAATAGTCCAATATTTAATTTTTTTCCGTTCATAATATAATATTTTCTTACGTTTAATCTTTCAAGAAATTAAGTATTATCTGGTTCAACTGCTCATGCTCCACCAGGAAGCCATCATGACCAAAGTCAGAGTCAATCAAATGATACTGCACATTGGGAATATTCTCTACAAGTATGGTATGATCAGATGGCGGGAACAAGATATCTGACGTTATAGCCACCACAAGACTCTTTGAGCAAATATTTTGCAATTGTTCCTCCACGCTACCTCTACCACGTCCCAGGTTATGAGAATCAACAGCTTGCGAAAGACGATAGTAAGAGTAGGCGTTAAACCTACGACGCAGCTTCTCGCCCTGATAACGCTGATAAGTGAGTACTTTACGTTCAAAACCCGCCTCATTAGGATCTATATCCTCCTGTGTCTTATCATAAGCCATACCGCCACGATAACTCAACAGAGCGATACTTCGCGCTATAGCCATTCCCGCTGCGCCCGCATCGTCGGCCCGCTCGCCAAAAGTTGGATCACCCTCTATAGCCATGCGTTGGCTTTCATTGAAGGCCGAAGCCCATGGTTTGGTGCGTGGGGTAGTAGCAATAAATGCTGCTCGCTCGGCAAAAGCGGGTTGCATAACACTCCATTCAAGGCATTGAAAACCACCGATAGAGCTACCAATCAATAACTTAACTCGTTTTATTCCAAGATGCTCCGCCAAAAGCTGATGACAGCGAACCATATCCCTTACTGTCACTCGAGGAAAATCGCCATACCACTTTTCACCCGTTGCAGGATTTACCGACAAAGGGCCTGTCGTTCCATAATGAGAGCCGAGGAAATTAGCACACACTGTAAAATATTTATCGGGATCAAGAAAACATCCTCTCTCCACCGTATGAGGCCACCAATCAGCCACGTCGGAGTTAGCCGTCAAGGCATGACACACCCACACCACATTAGATGAGTCAGAATTTCGCTCACCAAAGGTGTCGTAAGCAATCTCAAGCGAGGGTAGCACCTCACCCGACTCCAACTTAAAAGGCTCATTATAATAAAAAACTTTCGCCATTTATAACCTCATGAAAACTATTACTCTGCCGCAGCAAAAGCCTGCTCGAAATCCTCAATAATATCCTCTACATTCTCCAAGCCAAGTGAGATGCGCAAAAGGGTAGGTGTAACACCTGCAGCTTTCAAGTCTGCCTCTGAGAGTTGCTTGTGAGTAGTAGATGCCGGATGGGTGACAACCGTGATAGAGTCTCCAATCATAGTCATATTACCAGCCAATTTCAGCGCCTCTACAAAACGAACGGTGCTATCCAAAGAGCCCTTGAGTTCGATAGTAAAGACTGCAGAAGAGCCGTAACGATAATATTTTTGGGCATTTCTATAACCGGGATGATCCTCAAAGCCAACAAAGCTCACACGCTCTACCTTTGAATGCTGACGACAATACTCTGCCAAACGCCAAGTTGATTCCACCTGATGCTTGACTCTGAGCGATAAGGTCTCCAGACCAATCATCATCAAATAAGAGTCAAACGATGAAGGACAACAGCCAAAGTCACGCAAGCCATCTACACGACATTTCACTACAAAGGCCGCCGAGCCGAATGCCTCATAGAGATTTAGGCCATGATAACCCTCCGATGGGCCATCAATCTGCGGGAACTTACCATTCGCCCAATTATAATTTCCACCATCAACTATGATACCACCCATAGCCGTGCCGTGACCATTAATCCACTTCGTAGCTGAATCAACCACTATGTTTGCGCCCCACTCAAATGGGTTACACAAAAAGCCAGCCGCACCAAAGGTGTTATCCACCACAAATGGCACATCCTTATGCTTTGCAACCTCTGCCAACGCCTCTAAATCAGGCACATCACAGGTAGGGTTACCCATACTCTCGGCATAGATACACTTGGTATTCTCGTCAATCAACGCCTCGAAATCCTCAGCTTTCTCGCTCTTGGCGATGCGGCAGTCGATACCCAGCTTGCGCAACGAGATGCGGAACTGATTGTAGGTACCGCCATAGAGGAAGGGCGACGCCACGATGTTGTCACCTGCTTGCGCCAAAGCCGTAATAGTGAGCAGTATAGCCGACATACCCGACGACACAGCCAAAGCACCCACAGCATTATAGAGAGCCGAGATACGCTCCTCATAGGCTGCCGTTGTAGGGTTATGCAGGCGGGTGTAGATATTACCACCCTCGCTCAACTCAAAGAGTTTGGCTGCATAGTCACAACTCTTGAAATGGTAGGCTGCGGTAGGATAGATAGCCACACCGCGTGAGCCTGTTGCATCGACGTGATAACCGCCGTGTATCTGTTTGGTCTCAAAACGAAGATTTTTATTCGACATAATTTTATCTGTTTATTTCAGCCCGATAAAGGTTGATAAATATTTACAAAACAATTATTAACACAGTTTTCAAACGTCCAATATACCATTACGTTCAATTACGCAAATATAATATTTATTTCTCATTAAAGAGCGTTTAAATAGAAAAAAATCGACCAATTAAGGCAAACCAACCCACATCTTGATAGAACATCAAAAGAAACAGGGTCGGAATGCGATTAAAAACGCTATTACGACCCTAAAACCACAACATTAGAGATATAGAGAATTCCCCTACACAAACAACATCGCCAAATGATAAACTCCCCACGCAGCCAACCATGCCACAAGGGTGTTATACACAACCGAAAATAGTGCCCACTTCCAGCCTCCTGCTTCCTGAGCAATCGCCGCAATGGTTGCCACACAAGGGAAATAGAGCATCACAAAAATCATCATCGCAAGTACCGATGCTGGAGTAAAATCCCCCGACGAGACAAGATGCTGCGATAGGGTAGCACTATTCTCCTCTGCATCATCAACAGAGTAAAGAACGCCTAATGTCGAAACCACGATTTCTTTGGCTGCAGCTCCCGACAACATGGCTACACTTGATTTCCAATCCAAACCCAACGGCTTCATAACGGGCTCACACAACTTACCTATACGCCCTAAATATGAGTTTTCAGATTGAGTTTGCATAGATGCCATTCCATCCGACATAACCACTTCAGCACGAGGATAATAACTCAAAAACCATATTATAACCGCCGACACGAGTATCAAGCCTCCAATCTTCTTGAGATACTGCGCACTTCTATCCCACATATGACGCAGTGTAGCCTTTAGCGTAGGCACTCGGTATGGAGGCAACTCCATAACAAACGGAGTCTCGTCACGACCAAACAAGAAGCGACGCAGTACTCGCGCCGTAACAAACGCCATCAAGCATCCAAAAATATACAACCCAAACAGCACCAAACCCGCATGTTCGGCAAAGAAAGTACCCGCCAAAAGAATGAAAACCGGGAGTCTTGCGCTACATGACATGAATGGGTTTATAAGTATGGTTATCAGCCTACTACTACGACTTTCAATGGTACGCGTAGCCATAATAGCAGGTACATTACAACCAAATCCCATAACCAAAGGAATAAACGACTTACCATGCAAGCCTGCCAAGTGCATAACCTTATCCATAATGAATGCTGCACGAGCCATATATCCCGAGTCTTCCATCAGAGAAATAAACAGATACAAAATAACTATATTAGGCAAAAATACAGCTACCGAACCCACACCTCCAATAATGCCCTCAACTATCAAATCCTTGAGCGCACCCTCACTCATCATGCCACCAACCACATCACCCAGCCACGCAAAGCCCATTTCAATCCACTCTTGAGGATAGGCTCCTAATGTAAAGGTTGACCAAAACATAATGAACATAACAAGCAAGAATAGAGGGATACCCAAATACTTGTTTGCTACAATGCTATCTATCAACGATGTACGCGACACCTGTGCCGAGGCGCTTGGAATAAATGTTTCAGCCAAAGCACCCTCAATAAAACCATACTTATCACCTGTAATAACGCCTTCTACATCCTCGGAGTACTCCTCCCTAATTCGCGCCACACTCTTCATTGCCTGAGCCTGCCACTGGGGAAAATGTTCTGCTTCAGAAAGCATATCAACAACAGCTTTATCACCCTCCATAAGTTTCAACGCACAATAGCGAGGAGGGAAACATTTGGGCAACTCCGAAAGACTCTTTTTCATCAGGCGAGAAAGCGTCTGCAATTCATTCTCCAAAGTAAAGGAGTAGTTAATATGAACATGCCTAACCTTCTCATTTTCATTTTCATAGGTAAGTATAATTTCATCCAAAAGTTGCTCCAAGCCTTTGCCCGTACGCGCAACCACAGGCACCATAGGCACACCAATCATACGCCCCAGTTGTTCATAATCAAGTTTAGCACCCGATTGCTCCAACTCGTCGTACATATTCAACGCCACAACAATCTTAGGATTAAGATCAATAAGTTCTGTAGTAAGATAGAGGTTGCGTTCCAGATTTGAAGCCACAACAGAATTAATCACAACATCGGGCAACTTATCAATCAAATGCCTGCGCACATACAGCTCTTCAGGAGTATAAGCCGACAAGGCATATGTACCTGGCAAATCGGTGATATGAATCGTGTAGCCCTTGTAGCTGAACTTACCCTCCATGGCATCCACCGTCACACCACTATAATTACCCACATGGGCATGATCGCCTGTTAGGGCATTAAAGATAGATGTTTTACCCGAATTAGGATTACCTACTAAAGCAACATTTATCTCACGAATACGAGCGTTGATTACCTCTTCAATATCATCGGCAGGCGAGGTTGCAAGGTCATGACGCGACTGCGCAAGTTCGTAAGGTGTAAGAATCTCTATCATTGCAGCCTCGCTACGTCTAAGCGACACCTCATAGCCCATTACACGATACTTTATAGGGTCACGAAGTGGGGCATTCATCACTGCCTCAACCTGCTGACCCCTAACAAAGCCCATCTCTAAGATACGACGACGGAAACCGCCATGTCCACGCACCTTGATAATCACGGCCTTCTGACCTGTTGTAAGCTCTGAAAGAAACATATATAGTAATATTACCTTGCAAAATTACAATTTTTTACGAAATATCAAAACAACAACCCACATTATGATACACTCAATGATAATGGGCGGCTGTAGGTTAGTGAGAAGCATTTCAACACTGTTATAAAACACAAAAAAATAGGGCTGCATTTTTCTACAACCCTATTCTCTATACTAGTATTACTTACTGCTGATTGGCTATACACTTAACGATTTTTAGACCGCAGGGTAGTAACGAGAGTGCTGTACCGCTATTCTC
>JAGBTO010000016.1 GCA_017631285.1 Alistipes sp. | reverse complement strand
GAGGAGGCTGCTGCACGTACACAGGCTCGTATCGACTCTGGCGAGCAGAAGATTATCGGTTTGAACGAGTACCGTCTTGAGAAGGAGGCTCCAATCGATATCTTGGCAGTGGATAACACAGCCGTACGCGAGAGCCAGGTTAAGCGTTTGCAGGAGTTGCGTGCCAACCGTGACCAGGCTGCTGTTGATAAGGCATTGGCTGCAATCACAGAGTGCGTTAAGACAGGCGAGGGCAACTTGCTCGAGCTCGCTGTAGAGGCCGCTAAGGTTCGCGCTACACTCGGCGAGATCTCAGATGCTTGCGAAGTTGTTGTAGGTCGTTACAAGGCAGTTATTCGTTCAATTTCTGGAGTATATTCATCAGGTATGAAGCAGGATGCAGATTTCGAGAAGGCAAAGGCAATGTGTGCCGAGTTCGCCAAGAAGGAGGGTCGCCAGCCACGTATTATGATCGCTAAGCTTGGTCAGGATGGTCACGACCGTGGTGCAAAGGTTGTTGCAACAGGTTATGCCGACGTTGGTTTCGACGTGGATATGGGTCCATTGTTCCAGACTCCAGAGGAGGCTGCTAAGCAGGCTGTTGAGAACGACGTTCACATCGTAGGTGTATCTTCATTGGCTGCTGGTCACCTCACATTGGTGCCACAGATCATCGCAGAGCTCAAGAAGCTCGGTCGTGAGGATATCATCGTAGTTGTGGGTGGTGTTATCCCAGCACAGGATTACGAAGAGTTGTATCAGGATGGTGCAGCTGCAATCTTCGGCCCTGGTACTCCAATTGCAAAGTCATCTATCAAGATGTTGGAGCTTTTGATGGAGGAGTAATCCCCTATCAATATCATACGCAAATAGGTCGCTCATTCGGGCGACCTATTTTTTTTTGCACGCTACAGCTAAAAGAGTAGCTTTCGCGACACACTATCTACAATAAATAACGCTTTTAGCAATAATATATCATACTTGCGGATGACCGAGAAACTCAATATTCCAAGGGGCTAAAGATGATTTAAAGGGCAGCATAATCATAATCATAATATCATCCCTTGTCAAATAGCTATAACAAAAAATATCCGAGCCTCTATAGGAAGCTCGGATATTTCATATTTTGGATGTATCGATTAGAAGTACTTACCACGCAAGTCCTCAACCTCAACCATACGCTGCAAAGCCATAGCTGCCATCTGTGGAGTTATACTCTCATTAAATGCCTGCAAACGAACCTTCTCAGCCTCTGCTGTCTGTGACTCGCTCTTTGAGATTGCATCAACAACAAACACAACCGCAACTGAAGAGCCTTTAACTGGAGCTGAAATCTTATCTGTCTCCACAGTCTTTGCAATAGCACCAACCAAAGCTGGCTCATAGCTATATGCACCTACACCGAAGTTGCCATACTTAACATCCTCGAATGTTGCAACCTCAACACCATTAGCTGCTGCAATCTCCTCAATTGTTGCACCTGCAAGCTTAGACTTCAACACCTCGAACTTCTTATCACGAGCCAAACGACGTGAAATCTCATACTGAGCCTCAACAAGTGGTACATACTTAGTATCGTCAATCTCTGTAAGCATTGCTACAACATAAGAGCCATCTACAGTGAAGATATCAGACAACTCACCAATCTCAGCACCGTGTGCCCAACGTGCAACCTCACGCGAATTAAGCAAGCCTGAGATAGTGCGGTCGCCCTGATTTACAGTTGCAGTACGTGGTGTCACAGCTGCAGCAGTAGCCGCTGTATTGAAGTTATCGATAGAACCCTTACCATCAACAGAGAATACGCTTGCTACATTGTGTACATTACGACGTGTTGTTGAAGAAGCCTCAACAGCAACCTTAACAGTACCTACCTGAGCATACTTCTTAGCCTTATCGGCACGTGTAACCTTCATAATCTGGATACCACCAGCGTTGTCAATTTTGATGAGATCACCTACCTTAGCCTGTGCCAACTTGTCAGCCAACTCAACTGCCAACATGCTGAATGGAACAACACCCATATCGCCACCGTTCTGTGCAGTCTGAGCATACTGAGAGTGCTTTGAAGCTGCTTCTGCGAAATTAGCACCACCCTTCAATGCATTGTAAAGGCTATCAGCCTCAGGAGCATTTGGTGCCAACACGATGTGGCTCAAGCCAATTGAATCTGGAGCCATCAAAGTAGCTACTGGACGTGACATAACCCACTCGTTACCCTTCAAAACAGGGCCATACTGTGCGCCATCCAATACTACTGCCTCATCAGCAGAGAGCTGTGCTGCAGATACATAAGTATCGGATACTGTACCCATATTCTTGCGAACAAAAGCACGTACATCCTCAGCTGCAGCGAATTCCTCACCCAAAGTCTTAGCCTTATTCTCAATCTCAACAACATCAGACTCTGTTGGAGCTACATCGAACAACACGTATGAGATACGACGACGTGGAAGCTTCTTATACTCATCCTTATCCTTATTAGCCTCGTAGTATGCCTTAATCTCGGCATCTGACACTGTTGCCAAAGAATCAGCAACTGTATTATAGTTAATAGCTACCATACGGCCATTACGAGACTCATTCTCAGAGGCAACACCTTGCTCAACCTCCAACTTATTCACATAAGAACCCGCTTTAACCAAACCGTTAAACTTAGTGTTTAGACGATTCAAGATAGCCTTAGAATTAAGGTATGACCACATCTGCTGATACTGTGGGTTGCTGCTCATCTGTGAAAGGAATGACGAAACAGCAGCAACATCGTAAACACCTGTCTGTGGATCAGCAAATGCCTGATTGATTACAGGAGATGGGTGCTCACCAGCGAGCATTGACATGCGCTCAGCCTCGCTAACAGCCAAACCAATCTTCTCGAAACCTGGCTGCAAGAAATGCTTAGCCACGAGTGACTGCCATGTAGCGTTTGCTAAGTAAGCCGCAGCCTCCTCAGTTGATTCGTCACCACCCATGTTTGTCTTAGTGGTTTCATACTCATTTAAATACTCCATGTAGGTAACCTTATTACCATTGATTGAGCCAACCTTAGGATCACGGCTACCAAAGAAGCCCATCTCTGGACCCAATGAGATAATAAATGCCAAAAGCGCCAATACGATAATTACCGACAATACGACGCCATACTTGGTTCTTAATGTGTGTAAACTTGCCATAATTTATTTGTTTTATTTATCAAATCTATTGTATATAATCTAAATAGCTTATTTTGAGCCACCAAAGGTAATAAAATTATTCTAATTAGCCACATTATTAGAAATAAATTTACATCCTAACTTTCACTCGAGCTAAATCCACTCGTGTACGAGCTGTCCTGAGTATCTTGATATCTAGTTTACTGGTCGATAATTCAGTTCCTGCAGCAGGAATTCCGTCATAATTATATATAATGTATCCAGCTAATGTGTCATACTCATCACTCTCTTCGATATCAAAGCCATAGCGTTCGTTAAGATATTCCACATCTAAACGACACGACAACACATACTCGCCCTCACCCACTTGTTTCTCGACACGCTCTTGAACATCGTGTTCATCTTCAATATCTCCGAAAATCTGCTCCAAAACATCTTCGATTGAGATGATACCTGCCGTACCTCCAAACTCATCAATAACCACAGCTACACCCGACTTGCGCTTGATGAAATTTTGCAACAACGTCTGCAAAGGCAATGTCTCGGCTACATACTCTACCGGCATCATAACCTGCTGGATTGTGGTTGGATTGGTAAACAGACTCTTGGAATTCACATATCCAAGAATACTATCAATACTCTCTTGCCAAACAAATATGCGAGAGAATTTACTATCAACAAAACGCTTTGTCAGCTCTTCGATTGAGGTATTTATATCAACAGCCTCAACATCTACACGCGAAACCATACAATCTCGAACGCGCAAATCGGCAAAATCCAATGCGTTTTGGAATAGTTTAATCTCCTCATCCTCTAATTGTTGGTCTGCCATATCGTTACCACTATCAACCAAATTGATAAGATCCTCACGATTAAAAGAATAATCAAGAGTATCACCCACAGGACGGCGTCCAAATAATTGCAAAATTCCGTAGGAGATATACATCGTGAGCAGAGCTATTGGATACAATAGAAGATAGAACACATATATGATTGGA
Source organism: Alistipes sp. (assembly GCA_017631285.1). Taxonomy (GTDB): domain Bacteria; phylum Bacteroidota; class Bacteroidia; order Bacteroidales; family Rikenellaceae; genus Alistipes. The sequence continues at coordinate 18,130 of JAGBTO010000016.1, read as the reverse complement.
GAGAGAAATCTGTAATAGAAATTAGGGTTATTCTTAACTATTGACTTAGGAAGGAATTCTCCAGTGAACAAAATCACAACAGTAGAGATAACTGTTTCCACCAATACCGCCGATCCCGACGACGCCGAAAGTCCATTCCAACCAACAAGCTCAAACACGGAACGAAGCATGATTGACATGTAGAGAGAATAGATAACCAGACATATATTATTACCCACAAGTATAGTGGTAATATATTGTCCAGAATGTTTCTCAAAAATATGGGCTATAAAATTAAATACCCCATTCTGCTTACGGTCAATCTCCTCTCGCAGACGATTTCTACTTAAGAACGCTATCTCCATACCTGAAAAAAATGCCGATAGAAGCAGCATTATACAGATCAGTATCACGGAGTTTATCACTTCTGATGGTAGCATATCTATTACTATTATTTCTGCTCATCACCTGCCACGGCACCAGCCTCAGGCTCGGCAGTTGAGTTTTGAAAATCAGACTCCTCGAAATAGGTTACACCTTTAACCTTGCGGTAGCTCCAGTCCTTCATCTGCTCGTCACTCTCAAATCCCTCGCAATAATAGACTTGATCGCCCTGCACAATCTTACAATCGACATTCGAGTAGATCATGTGGGTCACTTGATTCCAAAATAGCTGCGAGGTGAATAGTTTACGACCTCCGACCTGCTCAACTACCACATCACCCTTTGCCTCCCACAATTTACGGGTCTCGTAGAAGATTGCATAGTTAGCAACCAATGTTGCCGACGATGATTGCAAAGAGTCCTTATCAAACATGGTAATCTTTACGCCCTTACGAAACTCTTTATGAGGATCCTTCGCCATTGCATAACCCTCAATCAGAGGCGTTTCAAAGTAATACGATTTTTGACCATTTTCCGACATCGCGATTGACATATTCTCGCTATACTCTGTCATCAATGTCTCCAAATTAACATCCTCTGAAACCTCCTTCTTTGATTCGCATGAGAATAGCAAGATAGCACTCCCCATAAAAGAGAGTGCTACCACCATATTTCTTACAAGCGAATATTTTTTCATCGCTTAGACTATCTGAAACGAACAGTAGTACTTACACCATTTGCAAAGCCATGCTTAACTGTGTAAGCTGAATTCTCCTGCAACTCGTTAAAGAAGCACTCCTCCTTTGTTGGGAATGCAGAACGGAAGCTTGCAGCCAACTTCTTTGCGCTCTCCTGAATAGCTGGCTCAGATGCGAGCAAAGCTACGGCTTTGTTCATTACATCGTATGCAGCCCAGTAGCAAGCCTGGCACTTAAGCTCTGAGCAGTTTGCCGATGCAGCATAGCACTGACCCAAGATAAAGTATGCATAACCATTCTCAGCATTGATGGCCTTAACCTCGTTAGCAGCCTTAACAGCCTCAGCATAGTTCTTTGACTGAATGCTAATCAAGCCAATACGAACATACAACTTCTCCTTCTCTGCCGCATCCTGCTCAGTAGCCAATGCCTCAGAAAGATACTTCATTGCCTTCTCGAACTCGCCACGATTCTGGAAGCCCTGAGCCAAGAACAATGCAGTCTCAGAAGATGGCTTAACAGAATAATACTTCTCAGCTGTAGCGAAGAAGAAATCGCTTTCGCAATTTGCTCGTGACATAAGAGTTACAGCCTGACCAAGCAAAGCCTCATCTTCTGGAGCGGCCTCCAACTTCTTAGCAAAGAGAGCCTCCAAATTCTCACAGCTTGCAGCACCACTCTGACCAAATGCAGAATCGAATTGGTTCTTGAGATTTACTTCCTCCTCATCTTCTACACCATCAAATGCAGGTGAATACGCATCGTATGCTGAGATGAGCTCCTCGGCACCAATCTCGTCATTCATATAATCAGTGCAAAGCTCTGAGAAATAGATTGATACCAACTCAAGGTCATACTTACCCTTCATCTCGTTACTTGCTTCAACAGCCTCCTTGAATATCTTACGGATACCCTCGCGATCATCTGGATAGAATGAATAGAACTCACGAGCCTTACGGTTCAAGATGTAGTCCTTACCGTACTTCTTGTGTGTTGCAAATGCCTGCAAACGAACATCATAAAGGTACATCAATGAGTCAATATAAACCTTCTTCGCCTCATCGGTGTCAGCTGCGTTAATCATATTCTTATACAACTTCGCACCGTTAGTATAAATATTCTGAGATGCTGCTGGACACTTATCCAACAAAACCTTCAAATACTTTGATGCTGCTGAGAAATTCTTATTATCAACAGCCTCCTTCAAGAACTGATTGTTGAGCATGTTATCACGACGCTCATTAGCATTCTCACCCCATACAGCATACTTTGGGTCATCATAGTTGATTTCCTGAGCCATTGCAGATACACCCATCACAGCAAATACAACTGCCAAAATCAATTTCAAACTTTTCATATTATTCGATATTTATAATTATTATTTATATTTACGCATCATGAACCAGTCATCTTCACCAAAGAGACTCAAACCAAGCGACAACTTCACATATTGCTGATTAACAAGACCAACCTTCTTATTATCGACAACAATAGTCTTGTCTCCCAAACCACGCATTCCATATTCAATACCTACATCAACTGATGAACGGCCAAACAATTGAACAGGGAAACCAAAACCTGCCGTAATAGCCAACTGCTGAATCTTCTCACCGCCATAAGTTTGATAATAATCGCCATAGCGTGCTCCCACACGATAAGCAACTCGGCGCAAATAATTTCGCACATCGGTATGACGAGGAATATATTGGAAACCGAACTTCACTGTGTGAGTATCAGTATATGCTACATGTACACCATTATCGCCATTGGTACTATTCTCAACAATCGAAGAGTTATCCCCACCCCATGACTGATATACGTAATCAGCACCTACACGAATCTTGAGGTTCTGAAAAAAGACACCAGCAGCCACCTGCTTCGGCAATCTAAGTGGTGAATCTACATTATTATCCTGACGAACAACCGACTGTAAGAGGTTATCTACATAAACATACTTAATCATGTCAGGTTTAAGCGAGCCTCCTAAATCGTATGTCGCGCCAAACGACAAAATCTTATCGGTCTTTAAAATAGGATTCCACATTACACCAAACTGAGCCTTTATGCGTGATACATCATAAGTATCAATACCCATTGTTGAAGAGTATTCGCCACTACCTGTAATGTTATCCTTAATAATATTCTTATAGTTACGATTAATGCTACCCCAATAGTAAATCATAGATGCACCAAACGAGAACTTCTTCGTAGGGGCCCACCCCACACCAATCTTCACCTCAGAGACATCACCCTCACCGGTATGAGCAATACGCCACAAACCCGATTGACCCATATTAGAGGTATCGTCACGAGAGATTGAATATCCCACATTGCTGTAAGGTGAAAGGCTAAAACCCAATCCAACTCCTCCAGCGAGTGGCATCTGGAACGATATATTGTGTATATTGAGCGTATTGTACGCAGTCGTTACATTTTTATTTGCCGACTCTGAAAATTTTGTCTGATCATTTTGGAAGTGACCACCCTCAATCTCAAAATTAAACAAAAAACTCTGACGAGGTGTGTATGCAAACACCGCCGGATTCATTACATTGACCGTAGTAGATGAAAACATCGCAACACCAACGCCACCCATAGAACGCTGCATGACTGTACCTGGAGTTGACAACTCACCCAATCCATACATGGAATATGGCGAATATGTATTAACGCTACTTGTCAAAGTTTGTGCAGCCACGCCCATTGGAAGTAGCATGACTACAGCTATAATGAAATTAAATATTCTCTTCTTCAAACTTTGCATTGTACTCTAAAATTCTGTTCAATCCGCAAATTACCAAATCATATTTTGCAAATATCGCGTTTTTAATTCGTTTAACAAAGTATTTTGCGTCTCCACCAGTAAAAATTATCGATATTTTTACATTTTTTGCATAAAAATGTGATATATAGCCCTCAATTTCATGAGTTACACCCTGCATCACACCCTGTTCGATAGCATCTTGGGTTGTTGCGCCCACTTCCAAAATTTTATCCGTAGGCATACATTCGGGCAATCGTTTGGTGTAATCGTGCAGAGCTCGAAAACGCATCGCCACTCCAGGTGAGATATTTCCTCCGCAAAATACACCATCTTCAACCAAATCGATGGTTATTGCAGATCCAAAATCTACTATCAAGCAATCCCGTCCAACCACACTAACGGCACCAACAGCGGCCGCTAAGCGATCAACCCCCAAAGTCTCGGGAGTATGATAACCATTCTCAATAGGAACGGGCGTAGATTGAGTCATTTCAAGAGTCTTAATCCCCCGACTACGCAATAACTCCGCCACAGAACGTGTGTCCACCGACGTCGATGCAACAATAGCCTTATCTATAGTTTTATATTCACTCCAAAGTGCAGCCTTAGATAACTCCCCGAGGGACGCAAATCGTTGCATCTCTATAACTTCAGAGCCTTCAACCAAAGCGACCTTAATTAATGAATTACCAATATCTACAATAAGATTCATCTCGTTTGGGATTATAGAGTTCTCAACACCGACACTGCCTCGGCAACATTAACTACCTTTCTAACGGTCATCGCAAGGCGATTATTGTGTTGCTTGAGCACAAAACGTTCGGGCTGCATTGTTACTTTTTTGAGTAATGTCATAAATACATCGCTCTTGTAATACGGAGAATTTTCCTCGCCCACAAAATGCACAATCATCAATCCATTCTTCACCTTGACACGTTCCATTCCGAGTCTGATAGCCTCCCAACGCAGACGCACAACATTCAAAAGTTCCTGAGCAGCTTCTGGTAAAGCTCCAAAACGGTCAATAAGACGTGTCTCAAATGCCTGCAAATCTTCTTCACGTGACATTGAGTCAATCTCGCGATACAACTTTATCTTCTCTGCCGGCTGACGCACATAGCTATCTGGTAATTCTGCCAACATTTCAATATCAATAACAGCATCATCAATAAACGCCTGCTGTTTTATTGTCTCAGCCTCCTTATCGCTCAATCCCTCAACATCCAATCCCTCGGCGCGAAGTTCGGCTATGGCCTGACGCATAATCTTCTGATATGTTTCATATCCAATATCAGCAATAAAACCGCTCTGCTCGGCACCCAATAGATTACCTGCGCCACGTATATCCAAATCCTGCATTGCAATATTAAAGCCCGAACCCAAATCCGAGAACTCTTCGATAGCTCGGAGCCTACGACGTGCATCGTCGGAAAGCAATTCATCGGCTGGAGTAATCAAATAACAATACGCCTTACGATTGGAACGCCCCACACGTCCTCGCATCTGATGCAAGTCGCTCAAGCCATAATAGTGGGCATTATTGATAATGATAGTATTGGCATTAGGGATATCTATACCACTCTCTATGATGGTAGTGGCAACCAATACATCGAACTCGCCGTATATAAAATCCATGATAAGACGCTCCAACTTCTCGGCAGGCATCTTGCCATGACCAACCGCCACACGGGCCTTAGGACATATGCGCATTATCATACCTTGCAATGTTACCAGATCCTCGACTCTGTTATTCACAAAATAGACCTGACCGCCACGAGCCAACTCCTCCTCAATGGCATCACGGATAATCTCCTCAGAGAACGTATGCGATTCTGTTATGATGGGCTGGCGATTAGCCGGAGCTGTTGATATAACCGATAAATCGCGAGACCCCATGAGCGAGAACTGCAACGTACGGGGAATAGGCGTAGCTGTTAAAGTCAGCGTATCGACATTCACGCTCATCTGAGTGAGTTTCTCTTTTGCTGCAACACCAAACTTCTGCTCCTCGTCAATGATAAGCAGTCCTAAATCACGGAAGCGAATCTGCTTACCCAGCATCTTATGGGTACCAATCAATATGTCAATCTTTCCTGCTGCCAAGTCCTCGGCAATCTCACGAGTTTGCTTGGCTGTCTTTGAGCGATTGATATATTCAACTCGCACGGGGAAATCCCTTAAGCGTTCCATAAATGAACGATAATGTTGCAACGCCAAAATGGTTGTTGGCACCAACACCGCCACCTGTTTACCATCTGTGGCAGCCTTAAATGCTGCTCGTATAGCTACCTCGGTTTTACCAAAACCAACATCACCGCACACCAATCTATCCATAGGCTGCGATGACTCCATATCCTTTTTCACAGCCTCAATAGCCAACTGCTGGTCAGCCGTCTCCTCCCACTGGAACGTAGCCTCCATCTCTTGCTGGAGATAACTATCTGCCGAAAAAGCAAAGCCCTCGCTTGCCTTACGCTTGGCATATAGTGCGATAAGTTCGCGCGAGATATCCTTAACAGCCTTCTTGGTGGCGCTTTTAAGCTTTTGCCATGCGCCATTACCGAGTTTATAAATCTTTGGAGCATCGGCATCGCCACTTTTATATCGTGATATACGATGCAGCGAGTGAACATTCACAAACAACACATCGTTATCCTTATACACCAACTTGATGGCCTCGTGCACCTTGCCACCCTCATTCACCTTCACCAATCCACCGAAGCGACCCACGCCATGGTCAATATGAACAACATAATCACCCAGCTTCAAAGCATTAAGCTCCGCCACGGTCATCTGTTCATCGCGCTTAATTTCGCCATTTATTCGATAGCGACGATAACGATCAAATATTTGATGATCGGTATAAAGACACATCTTAAGTGCATTATCAACAAAGCCCTCGTGTAAGGTTATTGGCACAGAGTCAAACTCCACACCTCCACGTTTGAGCTGATGCATAATGTTGCCGAGGCGTTCAATCTGCGCTTTACTCTCTGACAGGATATAACTCTTATACCCCTTTACTGCGGCATCAGCCAAATCATCGGCAAGCACCTCATACTGCTTATTGAACTTAGGTTGTGGGGTAGTTGAGAATGGAACTATATTATCGGCGACACGCTCCGATAGATTATCCCTAAGAAGACACACTCTTTGCGGCTGTAAATCATCGAGCAATATGCGGCGACTTGTGATAAGAGTATCTATCTCCGAAGGCGACTCCAACTCACCCAGCACCTTACGACGCAAATCGTTCACTCGACGCAACACATAATCGGCATCATAGAACCAATAGGTTGCATCGCCCGCAAAGCGCACCAGCGACACCTTGTCCACACTACCGCCACTCAGATTGGGAATAACCTCCACCTCCTCAGCCTTATCATGCGAAAGCTGACTTGAGATATTAAACCTGCGTATAGAGTCTATCTCGTCACCAAAAAAGTCAAAACGGAAAGGACGGCTCTCGGAGTATGAGAAAACATCAACGATACCACCTCGAACTGAATACTGCCCCGGCTCATACACAAAATCAACCTGCTGGAATCCTCGCTCGACAAGTTGCTGTTCGAAATCCGAGATTTTTATCTCATCACCCACCCTCATGCGCAACGACAACTCCGACAACGCACTCTCATCGGCTACACGCTCGGCTATGGCATCGGGATAGGTACACACCACAAGATAATCACCCGTACGATGTCTTATTGCATTCAGCGTATTGGTACGCTGAACTAGCCCCTGAGCATCTTCCTTGCCATAGAGTATAGAACGCTTATAAGATGTAGGGAAGAAATGGACAGCATCCTCATTTAGCAAGGCATAAAAGTCGTTGAGCAGATACGCTGCGGCATCTCTATCTTCGGCAACAAATACATGAACTCCGCCTCGCTTACGAATATATGCAGCCGAATACAACGAAAGAGCCCCACCAACCAAATTTTCAAGATGGACGGTGGTGCTCACTTGTTGTAAGGCCTTCAACAACACCTTGAAGGCTTTGGAGTCCTCTACCTTTTGCAGAATATTATTTACACTCTCCAAAACTCAGCGACTTTTACTATACGTAATCTAATCTTCAATCAATGCCAACCCCTGGCGGTCGAGATATTTAACCTCAATCATACCTTGACTTTGGTCAGCAACAATATCTATGTATATACCATATTTAGTCATCCACTTCATGCGTAGCGACCAGAAACCTTGCTTGAGATAAGATGCCACATAGGGGCTTACACGCAAACGCACATATCTCACTCGTCGATCATGGGCCAAGAACTGCACCTGATTTTCAATCTTACGGTCGAGCAAAACTGTCGGTTCAACACGTCCCGTACCATTACATGTAGGACATACATCGGTGACATCTCCCACAGCTATAGGGCGCACTCTCTGTCGAGTAATCTGCATCAGACCAAACTTGGTGAGTGGCAGAATGGTATGCTTTGCCTTATCTGTGGCCATCAACTTACGCATCTCCTCATAAAGATATTGGCGATTTTGCGCCTTATGAAGATCTATAAAGTCAATTATCACTATGCCACCTAAGTCACGCAAACGTAATTGTCTAGCTATCTCCTTCGCGGCAGCGAGATTGACTTCCATAGCCGTTTCCTCCTGATTGACTTCAGCCTTGGTTCGATTTCCCGAATTGACGTCGATAACGTTCATCGCCTCGGTATGCTCTATGATAAGATAAGCTCCGCGTTTGAGTGACACATACTTAGCAAAGAGCGATTTTATTTGTTTCGATATATCAAAGTTGTCGAAGATAGGTACCGCCCCACGATACATCTTAACAATCTTCTCCAACTGGGGGTCTATGACTTTTATATAGTTTTTAATCTCGTTATACATCACCTCATTATCGACTGTAATTTGCGAGAAAGTCGAATTCAGCGTATCACGGATTATGGTATTAGCTCTACTCATTTCGCTCATCAATAGAGCAGGAGCCTGATTTTTACGGATGTTACCCACAGCCGTATTCCAACGATTTACCAACGACAGGATATCCTGTTCAATATCGTGGTCTTGAGCCTCAGCGGCAGCTGTACGGATGATTACACCAAAATTTTTGGGAAGAACGGCTGCGGCAATACGACGCAAACGTTTCTTTGTTTCGTTAGAACGAATCTTCTGAGAAATTGATATCTTGGTTGAAAAAGGTACCAACACGACATTACGCCCCGCAAGCGAAATATCTGAAGTCAGACGTGGGCCCTTGGTTGATATTGCCTCCTTGGCAATCTGTACCATAATAGTCTGCCCAACTTGAAGGTATGATGACAACTTGCCCTGCTTATCAATATTCGGTTCCAGTTTCATTGTTTCAACCCTCATAGCCTTTTTACCAGGTTGGTTGCTATCAACAATACGTTGTAACGAAGAGAATTGAGTTCCCAAATCGAGATAGTGAATGAACGCATCTTTATCGTGGCCTATATTCACGAAAGCTGCGTTGAGTCCTGGCATAATCTTACGCACCTTACCCAGATAGATGTCACCAACAGCGAAACCTGTTTGACACTGCTCCTTATTAAGCTCAACCAACACCTTGTCCTCACACAAGGCTATGGTAATCTCACTTGGGGTAACATTTATTACTAACTCTCGATTCATTTCAAAATAAGTTGTTTTATTAAATAGGTAAAGCTAAAGGGTCATTATATTCCCTTTAGCTTTTATCTTACCTACTTGCTAATCAATTAGCTCCGCCATTACTTCTTCTTATGACGGTTCTTGCGAAGACGCTTCTTACGCTTGTGCGTAGCCATCTTATGACGCTTGTGCTTTTTTCCGTTTGGCATAGTCTTATAGTTTAAAATTAAATGTTACTTATTTCACCTTTGCTACAAAGCTCTTTGCTGGCTTAAATGCAGGGATGTTGTGCTCTGGAATAGTGATTGTAGTATTCTTTGAAATATTACGAGCAACCTTAGTAGCGCGCTTCTTGATAATAAAGCTACCAAATCCGCGAAGATAAACATTTTCATTCTCGCTAAGAGAATTGCGAACACTCTCCATAAAAGCATCTACGATTTCCTGAACCATACGTTTCTCAACACCTAGGTCCTTAGAAATCTCATTTACAATATCTGCCTTAGTCATAATGATACATTATTTGTTATTAAACATTTTTTATTACTTTGGGTTTGCAAATGTACGACATTTTTGATGATTAGCAAATTAAAAGCAAGTTTTTTTTCGCTTTTCTAACGTTTCACACCAATCTATCCAAAAACCTCGCAAAATAGGACTTCCAACTACGGCATTTGGTTGAATGCCATAGCTAATCCTTCGACAGCCTTATCCAAACCGCCCTGAATTTTCGAGCCTATAAGCATACGCATCATCATATTCAATTCAGCATGCAAAACCATACGAATGCGAGTATCGTTATCCGACACCTCATGCAACTGAATCCAGAATGTAAAATCAACAGGAACTCCGTTTTTATCATCTGCCATAATCTTGATATGCTTGTTCTCGACCTTCTCGACAATCTTCAAAGCGATGGTAAAACCCTTCACCTTGAATGAACAAGTATCCTCCGTAGCAACCCACTCCTCAACTTTATCCTGCAATGCAGGCGTCAACATATCGAAACGGCTGATAAAAGGAAAGATGCGTGATGCCGATTTTAGTATCTGCTGCTGTTTTGATTCATATTTCTCCATTCCCATAACTACCTGATTATTTATTATTTTCTATTCTTATAGGCCTCAACACCACTCTGCAAAAAGTTAATAAAGCCCTCAACGCTCAAATCGTAACTACGTGGTTCAACCAAAGGCTCTCCATTCTGTCCCAACAAAACATAGTATGGCTGAGCATTCACCCCATAGGTCTTCAACGCATAGTATGAGTTGATTTTACCCAAAGTCTTCAGCACTTTGCCCGTATCTGTCACCACCCAATCCTGCTCAGCAACCTTGAGCTTATCATCAGCATACAAAGCCACAATCACATAATCATTCTTCAAAATATCCAACACGCGAGAATCTGACCATACACGAGCCTCCATCTCACGACAGTTCACACAACCGTGACCTGTGAAGTCCAAGAATATTGGTTTATCAACTTCGGCAGCATATGCCTTGGCCTCCGCCAAGTCGAAGAACCCCTCCAGGCCATGCGGTAACTCCAACACATCGCCATACTTTACACCCGAAGTCATCTGAGACTGAGGCGTAGCTGCAGAGGCACCTGTACCCATCACAAAATCCTGCGTCTGCATAGGTGGCATATATCCCGACAATGCACGCAATGGTGCACCCCACATACCTGGCAACATATAGACTACGAATGCAAACGATGCAATTGCGAACACCAAGCGTGTAACCGACAAATATGGCATATCACTGTCGTGCTTAAACTTCAGCTTACCCAACAAGTACAAGCCCAGCAAGAAAAATATCGCAATCCAAATGGCGAGATATACCTCACGATCGAGCAAACCCCAATGGTAAGTCTGGTCTGCCACACTCAAGAACTTCAAGCCAAGCGCCAACTCGACAAAACCCAAAACAACCTTCACCGAATTCAACCAGCCACCACTCTTTGGCAACTGCTTGAGCCACGATGGGAACAATGCAAACAGCGTAAATGGCAAAGCAAAGACCACCGAAAAGGCTAACATAGTGATGATTGGAGTCCACACCTCACCCGACGTTGATTGAATAAGAGCCGAACCGATGATTGGCCCCGTGCAAGAGAATGACACAAGCACCAAAGTAAGTGCCATGAAGAAAATTCCTACCAGACCTCCCTTATCAGCCTTGGCATCGCTATTATTAACCATCTTCTCGGGTAACACAATCTCAAATGCACCAAAGAACGATGCTGCAAAGACCATAAATACAATAAAGAAGATGATGTTAGGCAACCAGTGAGTCGATAACCAATTGAATATATCGGCTGTTACTGCCTCACCACCAATCAACCATGTCAAAAATATGATTATGGCAATAGGTAATGTGTATAGCAACACGATAAACAATCCATACATCAATGCACGGAAACGGCCTTGTGCCACGCTGCCCGAACCCTTCAAGAAGAACGACACTGTCATTGGAATCATTGGGAATACGCAAGGTGTAAGCAGAGCTATCAACGCCCAACCCACAGCGCTAAAGATATACCCCCATATTGAGCCACCTTTACCAGCCTCCTGTGCGGGTGCTACAACCTCCTGTGCGGGTGCTACAACCTCCTGTGCAGGTGCTACGGCAGCACTCTCACCCACCTTGGTTTTGAATTCATAATCGCCCGTAATGCAGTTACTATCGTTGCACGCCATATAATCAACAGTAGCAACAATAGTGGCTACCGAACTTTTAACAATTTGGCTAAAAATCACCTCATCCTCATAATAACCTATCTCCATGCCGAAATTCTGGTCGAAGTGACGCTTTACATCACCTGTGGGCTCAACGCCACCTACTAACTCATAGTCAGACGAAGGCTCAAATGTAAACGATGTTGCCATAGGGCCACCCTCATATGGGCCCATATCGTAAATATGCCAACCTTGTTCTATTGACGCTTTGTACGTAATACGATACTCATCCTCAGCAATCTTCTCTACCGATGAAGACCACATCACAGGCTCGATAGGCTGTGCAAATACCATAGTTGATGTTAATACAGCAACAATGGTCATTAAAATGCTATTCAGTTTCATATTAATCAATTCTTTACTATTTATCGTTGATTTCGGGTGCAAATGTAATAAAAAAAGCAGCCCCGAACAAATCGAGGACATGCATTACAAATATTTTCAGATATTTACATCGATTTATTCAATCTCAAAGATTCTATTTTCATCGTCACCCACCTCAATTCTCACGACCATAGCATCGTCAGGAATCAATGTCTCTATCTTCTCAGGCCACTCCACAAGACACAAATCTCCAGAATAGAAATACTCTTCATAACCAAAGTCAAATACCTCCTCTATGCGCTCGATACGATAGAAATCGAAGTGGTATATGCGCCTTGAGTCACCCTCATACTGATTAACAAGGGCAAATGTGGGCGATGTTACAGTATCTTCGGCACCCAATAATGCAACAATGCGGCTAATGAGCGTGGTTTTACCTGCACCCATACCACCTCTAAACAACACCATATCACGACCATCGAGCGACAAAATTATCTGTTCGGCAACAAGGTCTAAATCTGACAACGAATCTATCTCGATTCTCTTCATAACTGACTATTTTTTAGGTTTCAACACAATATATGGCACCAACATCTCCTCCATCGATATACCGCCATGTTGGAAAGTATTACGATAATAACGAATAAATTTATTTGCATCGTTATTATAAACAAGGAAATCGGAATTATAAGCAAATATATAACTTGACGAGAGGTTGATTTTTGGCAACTGAATATCCTCGGGACGTGTAACCTCATAAACTTCACGAGGATTGTATTGCAAATTTCGACCTGTCTTATAACGCAGGTTAGGAGAAGTCTCCCTATCACCCGTAACCTTGACTGGATTATCTACACGTATTGTTCCATGGTCAGAGGTGATGATGACCGTATGACCTCGCTCTGAAAGCAGCTTCAATATGACAAACAAATCCGAGTGCTCAAACCACGAACGTGTAAGCGAACGGAAAGAGGCCTCATCCTCGGTAAGTTCACGAATGATATCGGTTTCGGTTCGAGCGTGTGAAAGAATATCCAAAAAATTATATACGATAACCGAAAAATCGGCATCATACAAGCGATTGATATTATCAATCAGTTTTCTGCCCGCCTCGGGACGCACCAATTTATCAAAAGTCCACTTATAATCCTTTCCACAGCTCTGCAACTGACGACGCAAAAATTCATCTTCATATTGATTTTTACCGCCCTCCTCATTATCATTGAGCCACTTATTGGGCATCAACTTATCTATAGCCAAAGGCATCAAACCTGCAAAAATAGCATTGCGAGCATACTGCGTTGCTGTGGGAAGTATCGCACAATAAAAATCATCAACATCCACATCATAATATCCTCTCAACAAGGAACTTATAGCTCGCCACTGATCATAGCGGAAATTATCAATCAACAGCAACGTCGTCTTTTCATTCTTATCTACTTCAGGAAAGATGTTTTTACGCATGAGCGTATGCGACATAACAGGAATCTCCGCATCATCCACACGCTTATTTATCCAATTATAATAATTGCGGCGTACAAACTTACAAAACTCCTGATTAGCCTCATTTTTCTGATACACCAACACCTCCTTGATGCTTTGATCCGACGATGACGCAAGTTCAATCTCCCATCCCGTAATCTTGCGATACAGAGCACTCCACGCCGAGAACGACGATGCCACCTGGCACATCGAAGATATGCGTCCGAACTCGGCACGATAGTCTGCCGTAGTCTGCTCGGTAACGAGTTGTTGCGAATGAACATTCTTCTTTATTGACAACAGCACCTGATTAGGATTCACGGGTTTAATTATATAATCGGCAATCTTCGAGCCGATAGCCTTATCCATGATATTCTCCTCCTCGCTCTTGGTCACCATGATAACGGGTGTCGTCGGTCGCACATCCTTAATCAATGGCAACGTCTCCAGACCCGTCATACCAGGCATCATCTCATCCAAAATAATAAGGTCAAATGCCGTAGCACGCACCATGTCTATGGCATCGTAACCATTATTGCACGTATAAACATCATATCCCTTACCCTTGAGGAACATCACATGAGGCTTCAACAACTCAACCTCATCATCTACCCATAATATCTTAACCATACGTCTATGCTTTTCTTGTTAAAAACGCATCAAACACCTTGCGAATTGTAGGGAATGATGTCTTTATTTTATCTTTTATCTGGTCACGCGCTATCCATTCGGCACAAATAATACCCTCCTCTTGCTGAGGTGTGAGTAGCTGAGCCGAGCCTCTCATAGCATACCAAACCGTTAATTTCAACTCCCACTTACCATAAAGATTATAGCCATGAAGTGTTGTCGCAAGCAGGTTATCAACCTCTAAAATATGTGCTCCTGTCTCCTCCTCGGCCTCACGTGCTGCGCACAGGCGAAAATCCTCACCCTCCTCACGATGCCCTTTCGGTAAGTCCCAACGTTCATTACGGCGTATCATAACCACCTCGCCCGACTCATTCTCAACTACCCCTCCGGCAGCTTCAACCCACACCATCTGCGATGCAAATTTCAAAAAAGAAAGCAATGAATCTTCCGATGTTATTGCAACACGTTTGTATGTGTCAAGAAAATGCATTATCTTCGCTAGTGAAATTGAGGACTCATCGGTATGAGTTACCTCATCCCAGCCCTCAGGACAATGAGTTGCGAATAGTAATTCTCGTTCTCCGAACGAAACTATCACACTACCATCTGGCTCGACAGGCAGGTATTCGCGGCGAGCTATGATGCTTGCCGAGTTCGACTCTACGAAGTTATGCGACACATATTGTTTCATGGCGAAGTAGTTTATTAATGCAAAAATACGAAATTGAAGTTAAACCTCGATATAATAACATGAAAAAATTATCTTTTATTATGGCTATTGCAGCTATGGCGTTGGCTTCTTGCACAAATCAGAAGCCCGCAACGCTCGACATTGACAACTCTCTCACTCAGGAAGAAATTGCCACAGCGCGTCTAACACCACCCGTAATGTGGAAGATGGGACGCCTGGGTGCAGCATCACTTTCGCCCGATGGCACAACCTCACTCTACGCCATCACACGTTACAATATGGCCGAGAACAAGGGCCTGACACAAATCTACGTGCGCGATATGGCATCTGGCGAGCAGAAGGCGCTCACCGACAACACCTCATCGAACTCCGACCCACAGTGGAGCGCAGATGGCTCTAAAATCTACTTCACATCAAACCGCAGTGGATCGGTACAGCTATGGTCAATGACCCCCGACGGTAACGGTGCAAAGCAGATTACCGACATCGAGGGCGGCATCGAGGGCTACGGCGTAGCACCTGCTGGCGACAAGCTCTTCTATGTAAAGAAGGTTCAGGTGAAGGATGTGAAGTCATCGGATGTTCATAAGGATATGGACAAGTCGAAGGCTCGCATCTACGACGATCTTATGTCACGCCACTGGGACTACTGGGATGAGGGCTCTTACTGTCACATCTTCATCGCCGACCTCACAGCAAACGGTTTGGCAAACGACAAGGATATCCTCGGAGCAGAGGCTGCATGGGATGCTCCACTTGCACCATACTTCGACACAGCCGAGATTGCGTGGAGCAACAACGGCAAGATGCTTGCCTACACCTGCAAGCCACTCACAGGCGCAGAGTATGCCCTTTCGACCGACTCCGACATCTTCATCTACAACACCGAGGATGGCTCAACGCTCAACATCAACAAGATCAAGACAAACAAGGGTATGCGCATTATGGAGTATGTGGGCTACGACCGCTACCCCGTATGGTCGCCCGACGACAGCAAGCTCGCATTCTGCTCAATGGCAACCCCAGGCTACGAGTCTGACAAGGATCGCCTGTTTGTTTACGACCTTGCTTCACAGGAGCACACATACCTCACTCCCGATTTCGACCACAGCGCACAGAACGTAATCTGGAAGGATAACTCTACACTCTATTTCCTCTCGGCTATCTTCGGCACACAGCAGGTTTGCAAGGTGGGCGTTGAGAATACCAATGTGGAGGTTATCACCAAGGGCGACCACGACATCGCAACGATGAGCATCGCGGGCGACAAGTGTATCGCTACCCTGATGACTATCAACACCGACAAGGAGCTCTATGAAGTAAATCTCGCTGACGGCGCACTTACACAGCTCACCAACATCAACTCTCACGTCTATGACAATGTAAAGATGGGCGAAGTGCAGAAGCGTTGGGTTAAGACTACCGACGGCAAGGAGATGCTCACTTGGGTAATCCTGCCACCCGATTTCGACCCTGCGAAGAAGTACCCTACCCTGCTCTACTGCGAGGGAGGCCCTCAGAGCGTGGTATCACAGGGCTGGAGCTACCGCTGGAACTTCCAGCTTATGGCGGCACAGGGCTATGTTGTGGTAGCACCTAACCGTCGTGGCTGTCCATCATTCGGCAGCGAGTGGCGCGAGCAGATTTCGGGCGACTACGCAGGTCAGAATATCCAGGACTACCTGGCAGCTATCGACGAGGTAGCGAAGGAGCCTTGGTGCGACACCGACCATTTGGGTTGCATCGGTGCATCTTATGGTGGCTACTCGGTTTACTACCTGGCCGGAAATCACGACAACCGCTTCAAGGCGTTTATCTCTCACTGCGGTATCTTCAACTTTGAGTCAATGTATGGCGAGACCGAGGAGCTCTTCTTCGTGACACACGACTACGGCGGCAACTACTGGGATAAGTCAAACGCTATCGCACAGCGTTCTTACGCCTACTCGCCACATAAGTTTGTGCAGAACTGGAACACACCTATACTTATCATCACGGGCGAGTACGACTTCCGTATTCCATTCACTCAGTCGCTGCAGGCATTCACCGCAGCCCGCCTGATGGGTGTTGATGCCCGCCTTGTGGAGTTCGAGAACGAGGCACACCAGGTATTCAAGCCACAGAACTCAATCGTCTGGAACCGCGAGTTCTTCGGCTGGCTGGACAAGTATTTGAAGGAGTAAGAATTTAATTTCTCGCACAATGGGAGCTTATCGAAAGGTAGGCTCCTATTTTTATACCCTTATAATCTTGCATTTTCCGTTAATGTTTCATAAATTTGTTACGACATATTAACAAAACACGGAAAGTGTAAGTTTATTCTCGTTGGATAAATCTGGTAAATTTAGAATGGAGGATAGGCAGACATCTTCTCGCGTCATACCTGTATTGGTTGTGGCGTGGGACTGTTGCTTATTTTACATTCGCGGCACTACCAGAGCCTATCCAACTAAAATAAGTTTTCAGCACCACGCTTTCTGTTTTTTTCAAACCAATATTAGTGGGGGGGGGATAATTAAATGAGGAAACCTAAATTAAACTTTAATATCAATTTACTATGAAAAAATTATTAACCTATTTGCTTACTGCAATTATGCTTGTTGCAGTGGGTTGTGGCGAAAGTTATGACGACAGCGCACTTTGGGATGAAGTCAATTCGCTTAAAAATCGTGTTGAGGCACTTGAGCAGTTGTGCCGACAGATGAACACCAACATCTCATCATTGCAAACCGTTGTTAATGCTTTGCAAAACAATGATTATGTCACCAACATTGCACCTATCACCGAGGATGGCAAAGTTATCGGCTACACAATCACATTCTCAAAGAGTGGTG
>JAGBTO010000015.1 GCA_017631285.1 Alistipes sp. | reverse complement strand
GGAGGCTGCTGGCTTCAAGAAGGCTGACAACACAGCTCCTACAAAGAAGTTGAACTACGTTTTTGGTATCTATCCTTACAACGATGACATCAACGCAGTAAACGTTTCTAACGAAATCACTGTAAACTTCCCTAACAAGCAGGCTTACGTAGCTGGCGGTTTCGATGCTGCTAAGGCTCCTATGTTGGCTGCTGCTGAGAAGGATGCTACTGCATTGGAGTTCAAGCCTGCATACGCATTGGTTAGCGTAAAGGTTTTCGGTACAGCTGTTATCAAGGAGATCGCTCTTGAGAGCGCTAACGGCGAGAAGTTGGCTGGTATCGCTACTGCTACTATGGAGGTTGGTGCTGCACCTGTACTTTCATTCAGCAACACTGCTGCTGAGGCTGTTTCAATGGCTTTGGGTGAGGGTATGGAGCTTGCTACAACTGAGGACGGTGCTACTACATTCACATTCGCAGTTGCTCCTAACACATTCAGCAAGGGCTTCTTCGTAAAGGCTGTCGATGTTAACGACAACGTTTATCGTAAGGCATTTAACGCTGAGGTAGTTGCTGACCGCAACACTTCTGTTACTTTGGAGGGTAGCTTCGAGATTATCGCTAAGACTGTAACTAAGACTATCCTCGACATTCAGTTCAACACAGACGGTACTGCAACTGACGCTGGTATCTATGAGTTGGCAGTTGAGAAGGTTGGTGATATTTCTCCTTACGTATACGTTTATGACCACCCAGAGTTCGATGCAAACAACATCGCTCGTTTCGGCCACATTGCTCACAATGAGGGAGGCAAAAAGCACAGCTACTACAAGGTTGATTACCAGAATGCTGAGGAGTTCAAGGCTGCTATGGCTGACGGCTTCACATTGGAGTTTGTAACATATAGCCCATCATGGTCTTATGACTGGTGGTCATGCCCAGTTGGTTCTGATGCATTCCGTATCTATCGTAAGGGTGACTTGGATGGTAACGAGATGTTGTTCAACATCAATAGCACTGGTGCTTGGTGGCCAACCAATGGTGGCGCTACAGCATATACAGCAAACACTGTTTTCAAGAAGAATATCTACATGCACACCGTATTCACATACGATTCGAACAATCAGTCAATTTCTATCTTCAACAATGGCGAGCTCTCAAGAACAGCTAATGAAATCACCTCTTTCAACGTTGGTAGATGGCTTACAATCGGTGGTTATGTTGAGAATGGCGAGGGTAAAGACTTGTTCATGCAGTGGAACGGTGAGGTTGCATTGGTTAAGATGTATGACCAGCCTTTGACTGAGGAGGAGGTTGTTGAGAAGTACACAGCATTGAATCTCCCAGCTACATCAGCACAGCCAGCAGCTGCTACTCTTTCAACTCCATTGTTCGATCTTAAGTTCAAAGAGGACAAGACTGCAGAGAACGTAGGTTCAATGGCTTCATTGGTGCCAACATATTATCCTAACGAGAATACTTCAACTATTAATGTTGATGGCTTTGGTTATGTTGCTAACTTCAACCTTCGTATCAGCAACGACACATACCCAGACGGTTTCTATCGTATCGACTACACAGAGAACGAGGAATTCAAGAGCAAGTTGGCTGACGGCTTTACTTTGGAAGTTGTTTGCTTGTCTAACTTTGACCAGGGTCAGTTCTGGATGCGTCCTGTATCATCTAACAAGTGGGGCTTCATGTTGCGTGATGGTGGCCACAAGCGTTGGGCTACATACGCAAACCACGGTGACAACTCTTGGGGAGCTTGCGGAAATCTGCAGCAAGGTGGATATCACGTTTATTGGGACAACGGTAATGCTTACTGGCCAGCTGTAACAAAGCATGCATCATTCACTCACATCGTCTACATCTACAATGCTGAGGCTAAGGAGTTTGGTACATACGTTGACGGTAACTTCAACGGTGGTAAGCCAGAGGCTAACTTCGAGGTTGGTTCTGTACTCAACGTAAATGGTATTCCATATATTGATGGTGTACAGATGGCTCACGGTTGGAATGGTAAGGTTGCTCTCGTACGCGTTTACGACGAGGCTATGACTCAGGATCAGGTTCTTGAGCGTTACGAGGCAATTCAGCCAACAATCCAGACTTTGAACACTATTATTGAGTAATCGATTTACCGATTATAAATTTTCATTCCCGACCTTCGGATTCCCGAGGGTCGGGATTTTTTTGACATTTTGCTTCATTTTCAATAAATATATGTATCTTTGTACGATTTAGCTACATAAGCAAATAAAAGAAAACAAAATATAATATCCATTATGAAGTTTAACGAGTACAAAGGTCTCGACTTGGCGAACATTGCCGACGAGGTATTGAAGAAGTGGGATGCCGACGACACATTCCACAAAAGCATCACAACTCGTGAGGGTCACCCCACATTTGTATTTTACGAGGGTCCACCCTCAGCAAACGGAATGCCCGGTATTCACCACGTGATGGCACGTACCATAAAGGACGTTATCTGCCGTTACAAGACTCAGCAGGGTTACCTCGTACACCGCAAGGCGGGTTGGGATACCCACGGCTTGCCTGTGGAGTTGGGCGTCGAGAAGAAGCTCGGCATCACAAAGGAGGATATAGGCAAGACAATATCTATCGAGGAGTACAACCGCACATGCCGCGAGGCGGTGATGGAGTTCACCGACGTGTGGGAGAACCTCACTAAGCAGATGGGTTACTGGGTGAACATGGACGACCCATATATCACCTACGACAACAAATATATCGAGTCGTTGTGGTGGCTCCTGAAGCAGCTCTACGACAAGGGCTTGCTATACAAGGGTTACACAATCCAGCCTTACTCGCCAGCGGCGGGTACGGGTCTTTCGACTCACGAGCTCAACCAGCCCGGTTGCTACCGCGACGTGAAGGACACCACTATGGTGGCGCAGTTCCGCATCGCCGAGCCTAAGCCCGAGATGGAGGGTTGGGGTACGCCCGTATTCCTGGCTTGGACGACAACACCTTGGACTTTACCTTCGAACACCGCACTCTGCGTGGGCCCAAAGATTGACTACGTGGCAGTACGCACCTACAACGGCTACACAGGCGAGAAGATTACTGCCGTATTGGCTGAGCCATTGCTCTACACCCACTTCAACAAGAAGGCCGAGGGCATCGCATTGGAGGATTACAAGGCGGGCGACAAGCTCATCCCATTCGAGGTGGTAGGTCGCTGGAAGGGTCCCGAGTTGGTGGGCATGCGTTACGAGCAGCTCATACCTTGGGTGAAGCCTGTGGAGATGGACGAGAATGGTAATTGGCAGAATGCCGAGGCAAAGGCGTTCCGCGTAATCCCTGGTGACTACGTTACTGTCGAGGACGGTACTGGTATCGTACACATTGCGCCTACGTTTGGTGCCGACGACGCCTTCGTAGCACGTCAGGCAGGTATCCCTTCGCTATTTATGATTAACAAGCGCGGCGAGACACGCCCAATGGTTGATTTGCAGGGTAAATTCTACTTGATGGAGGAGCTCGACGAGAAGTTCGTTGCCGACTGCATCGACACCGAGGCTTACAAGGAGTTCCAGGGCCGCTGGGTGAAGAATGCCTACGACCCACAGTTCACCGTAGATAACAAGTATGACGAGGCTGCAGCTCAGGCTGCCGAGTCACTCGACGTATATATCGCTATCACACTGAAAGGCATCAACAAAGCATTCAAGATTGAGAAGCACACCCACAACTACCCTCACTGCTGGCGTACCGACAAGCCTGTGTTGTACTATCCTTTGGACTCGTGGTTCATCAAGACCACAGCTATGAAGGAGCGCATGATGGAGCTCAACACCACAATCAAGTGGAAGCCCGAATCAACAGGTACAGGCCGCTTCGGCAAGTGGTTGGAGAACTTGAACGACTGGAACCTCTCACGCTCACGCTTCTGGGGCACTCCACTCCCAATATGGGCTACCGAGGATCGCGAGGAGCTCAAGTGCATAGGCTCAATCGAGGAGCTCATGGCCGAAATTGAGAAGTCGATCGCCGCAGGCAACATGACCGAGAACCCATTCAAGAACTTCAAGGTGGGCGATATGTCGAAGGAGAACTACTCGGTGGAGAACATCGACCTGCACCGCCCTTATGTGGATTCAATCATCCTCACATCATCGAAGGGCGAGCCTATGAAACGCGAAAGCGACCTCATCGACGTATGGTTCGACTCAGGTGCTATGCCTTACGCACAGCTTCACTACCCATTCGAGAATGGCGGCGCCGATTTCAAGGACGTATATCCTGCCGACTTCATCGCCGAGGGTGTCGATCAGACTCGTGGCTGGTTCTTCACGCTGCACGCCATAGCAACTATGTTGTTCGACTCGGTTGCATTCAAGAATATTATCTCAAACGGACTTGTGCTCGACAAAAACGGCAACAAGATGTCGAAGCGTTTGGGTAATGCCATCGACCCATTCGAGGTTCTCTCGACTTATGGCGCCGATGCAACTCGCTGGTACATGATTTCAAACTCGCAGCCTTGGGATAACCTCAAGTTCGACAAGGATGGCGTGGACGAGGTGCGTCGTAAGTTCTTCGGCACACTCTACAATACATACTCATTCTTCGCCCTCTACGCCAATGTGGATGGTTTCACCGGTCAGGAGGCAGAGATAGCAGTTGAGAAGCGTCCCGAGATTGACCGCTGGATTATCTCGTTGCTGAATACATTGGTTAAGGACGTTACACGTTACCTCAACGACTACGACCCAACACCTGCGGCACGTGCTATCCAGGAGTTCGTGAACGAAAACCTCTCGAACTGGTATGTGCGCTTGAACCGTAAGCGTTTCTGGGGTGGCGGCATGAACGAGGATAAACTTGCAGCTTACCAAACACTCTACACTTGTTTGGAGACTGTAGCTATGCTCGCAGCTCCATTTGCTCCATTCATCTCAGACCGCATCTTCTGCGACCTGAATGCATTGAGCCAGCGCCACAGCGAGTCATCGGTTCACTTGGCACAGTTCCCCGTAGCCGATGAGAGCCTCATCAACAGCGACCTGGAGCAGACTATGGACATTGCACAGAAGACCTCTTCTATGGTGTTGGCATTGCGTCGTAAGGTGAATATCAAAGTACGTCAGCCACTGACCAAGATTCTCATCCCTGTGCTTGACCAGGATATGGCACGCCACATTGAGTCGGTGAAGGGCTTGATTATGGGCGAGGTGAATGTGAAGGAGGTTGAGCTCTTGAGCGACACAACGGGCATCATCACCAAGCGCATAAAACTTAACTTCAAGAACTTCTGCCAGCGTTACGCTAAGTTAGCAAAGCAGATGGCAGCTCTTGCCGCAACATTCTCGCAGGAGCAGATTGCAGCAATAGAGTCATCGGCAGAGACTACCCTTGATATTGCAGGCGAGCAGGTTACAGTAACTCCTGCCGACTTCGAGATTACTTCGGAGGATATGCCAGGATGGTTGGTAGCTTCGGAGGGTAAGCTCACCGTAGCTCTCGATATCACCGTGACTGACGAGTTACGCCGTGAGGGTGTGGCACGCGAGTTGATTAATCGCATTCAGAACATCCGTAAGGAGTCAGGCTTCGAGGTGACTGATAAAATCAATGTCGAAATTGAGGCTAAGGAGATTGTTGCAGGCGCCATCGAGCAGTTCGCTTCATATATTGCTTCGCAGACATTGGCTGTAGAGGTCAAAGCAGCAGCAGAGCCTAAGGGTAGTGTTGTGGTAGATAGCGACGTTGATGACGAACCATTGGTAATTGCTGTTACTCGCCTATAAGCCGAAATGACTTTTTAATGAAAAGATTTGCTTATTTATAAAAAAAAGTTTATCTTTACATTACAACACTAAAAAAATTACGATTATGGCAGACGAGAGAGTAAGATACAGCGATAGCGAATTGGCGGAGTTCAAGCAAATCATCCTGAAAAAGCTTGAGCAAGCTAAGGCTGACTATGAGTTATTGCGTCAAGATATTACGCACTCAAACGACACACAGGACACATCGCCAACTTTCAAAGTACTGGAAGAGGGTGCTGCGACGCTCTCGAAAGAGGAGACAAGCCGTTTGACAGCTCACCAGTTGAAGTTCATTCGCAACCTCGAGATGGCATTGGTTCGAGTTGAGAACAAAACTTATGGCATCTGCAAAACAACAGGCAAACTCATTCCTAAGGAGCGCCTGATGCGAGTACCTCACACTACAGAGTGTATCGAGGCTAAGGAGTCACGCAAATAAAAGTAAAAAACATCACTAATAGGGGTTGCTAACAATGTTGGCAACCCCTATTACTATAAATTGTATAATAGCGTTATGCTTTCTCCTCATCAAGATTCACCACAGAAGTGAAATACCCATCTGGTAAAGAACGATGAGTGACCATAATAATGGTTTTGTTTTTAGCAAATGACGATAGGCGTTCAAACAATAGGGATTCCGTTTCGGAATCCAATGACGAGGTTGGCTCATCCATAAGCAGGACATCACCACGACGTAATAATCCTCGTGCAATGGCTATACGCTGCGCTTGACCCTCACTTAGGCCTACACCGGCCTCGTTACACAGCGTATCAAGACCTTGTGGAAGGTCGAAAACAAAATCCGCAACAGCAATGTGCAGAACCTCGCACATACGCTTCTCATCAGCCGAAGGATCCCCAAGCAACAGATTACTACGAATAGTACCGCTAATGAGTGAATTTCCCTGAGGAACATAGGCCACATTGCAACGTGTGCCAGATGATGCGGGAACAAAACAGTGGTGGTTATAGAATAGACACTCACCGCGTTCGGGCGATATAAAGCCTAACATCATACGCATCAACGTACTCTTGCCCACACCTGTATGCCCCACCACTGCGGTTATGCTTCCCGGAGCAAAATCATATGAAAAGTTATCAAATACCTGCTCGCCATCATCGTAAGCAAAGCCTACATTTTCCAACTTCACTCCCACGCCCGGCCCCAAATCAATACTCTCGTCATGCGACTCCTTGGGTAAGGATATGATTGCAGCAATGCGATCGATAGCCGTGGTTATATGTATAAAACTTGGCAACTGGCGACTAAGTTCCATCATGGGGCGCTGCACCTGTCCCGCAAGTTGCATAAAAGCAGTCATAGTTCCATAACCCGCCCCAGCGCGCAAAGCATAGACACCCCACAAAAAGGCCACCATGTATCCAGCCGAAAGACCCGCCTGCATCATCTTGCGCGAAAATAGTGTGAAGCCCGTACGTTGCATGATTTTCTCGCGCAGATTATTCTGCATAGCCTCAAGGTCTTCAACTACTTGGGGAGTGGATTCCATCGAGGCGACAAGCGTTCGATGGTGCATATATTCTTGAATGTGCGACTGCACCTGAGAATCTATATTACGAATTTCACCCGTATATTGACGTATTCGACGTGCATAAGCTCTGCCAAAGAGCATAAACACAGGCAATACCAGCGCAACAATTGCAGCCAACCGACTATCTATTACCGCAAGAAACACCAATGCCGCAATAAATTGAAACGAGGTGACAAATGACTGGGGAACTACCACACACAGCGTATTGGCAATGTTATCGACATCATCCAGCAATCGGTTCATAACATCTCCCGTGTGCATCCTATTGTCTTTAAAAGAGTTGGCGTCCATCACATGTGAGAAGAGTCGGTAACGCATTCTACTCCTCAAATCAACCTCGGATTCTATCTCAAGGCGAGATGTAAGTGACGACACTAATATTTGCGCAACCAAACACCCTACCATCATGCATATATATAGGATAAGGTTTCCAGGTGTGCGATTAGTAGCTATATCAACAAGTTGCTTACTTATCCATACATAGGAAAGCGATAGTGCCACATAGATAACACCCACCACGACCTGTAGTGCCAGACGCAGGCGCAGCCCTTCAATTGCACGCCACGACCATGTTATGTAGCCCCAAATCTTCATTTACAACTCCACTAATCCATTTTTAATGGCATAAACCACCAAACTTGCCGTATTCTTACAGCCACTCTTCTCGAGTATGTTTGCTCGGTGCTTATCAACAGTTCGTTTCGAGATAAACAACTCATCAGCTATCTCCTGTGTAGAAAGACCCCGACATATAGCTACCAAAATCTCTATCTCGCGCTCCGACAAACGATCTTCCTCGGCAATATCCAACTCTGAAGGCTGTGGAATCTTAAGCGATTGAGAGAGCGACTCAAGCAACGAGGCACTAAAATATGTACCTCCATTATTAACTGTCTTAACAGCCTCGACCACCTCGTCAAACTCCGAATCCTTAAGCAGGAAACCCTTTGCACCACACTCCATCATACGGGTATAGTACGCTGATTCACCATACATAGACAGAGTAATAACCTTTAATTCAGGGTGGCGGATAAGCGCCTGTTCTGTTGTCTCGGCTCCATTCATGCCAGGCATATCATAATCCATAAAGACCACGTCAGGTAATGTCTGGTCAAGTACTGCGAGAAATTCCTTTCCACTTGCAGCCTCCACCACAACCTCAATCTCGGGGTACGACGACAAAAGCAACTTCATACCTCGCCTAAAGAGCGAGTGGTCATCAACCAAAGCTACACGTATCATATCATCTGCTTGCTTTACGACGTTGGCGCAACTCTCGTGGCGAAGTAGGTTCAGCCTCTGCTCGCAAAGCACCACGAACATTTACCTTGACCGAGGCTCGCATTCCCTTACCCTTTGATGAGTTGATATTAAATTCCCCATTGAGGGTATTAATTCTCGAATTGATGTTTGATAATCCCATACCGCAATCCATCATCGCTTGAGGATTAAAACCCCTACCATTATCGCTATACTGCAACTCAAGTTCATCCCTAGAAGTGGATAGAGAAAGACGTATATCGCTACACCCTGAATGCTTCAACGAATTGGTTATAAGTTCGCACACAACACGATACAGAACCACCTCGATATCGGTATCGTAACGATTAGCTTTCAGATTGGTTGCAAACAATATCTTCACATTATGCAACGCCGACACACGGTCGATGAAATTTTGAATCCCACGAGCCAAACCAAAATCAGCCAATACATGAGGCGACAGATTATTGGAAATTTCACGCAACGAGCGCACAGCCTCCTCGACTACATGTAACGTATTCTCGAAAATCTCCTTACGCGATGGATCCATCTCTCCATTCGAGAGTGCCGAAAGCGATATTTTAGCCGACGAAAGTAGAGGTCCCAAGCCATCGTGCAACTCCTTCGAGAAATTAGCACGCGACTTCTCCTCGGTACGCAACACAGCTGTTAGGATACGCTTACTCGCCATCTGACGATGATAGTTCAATCGTTCAATATAGATGATAAGTTTATCAAGCAGAACAACTCCCACAGACACACACACCGACACTACAATATCATGCCACACAATTGCCAAGTCAGGAACTTGACGACCATAAGCGGCAAGCAATTGCAATACTCGCTCGCCAGCTAATACCATAAAACCAATGATGAAAAGTATCCAAATAGCGCTATATTTGGTTGCTCGCACCAAACGGATGGCGTAGTACATTGCGATGAATTGAATAATTATCGCCAGATACAACAAAACTTTTATCATAAATCTCAGCTTTTATGTGATTTATCTCTGCTCAAAAAAGTAAAACTACTCTTTCAATATTCTCTCCAAATACGACATCTGAGAATAAGAAGTCATATCAATCTGCACAGGCACAACAGCCACATACCCATTATTTAGCGCCCACTCGTCAGTATCTAGCGCCTCGGGCTCATAGTTGGTGTAGCTACCCGTAAGCCAAAAATATGGCTTCCCTCGAGGGTCCTCGTGACGATAAAACTCCTCGCGCCATATACCTCGACACTGACGACATACTCTTACACCTCGAATCTGCTCACGCTCGATATTGGGAACATTCACATTCAAACACAGCGGTTGTCCACTATTATCTGGCTCGGCAAGCACCGATGCAATAATGGAACGTGCATACTCCTTTGCGGCTCCGAAATCGGCATTGGGGTCATGGTCGGTCAATGAAAGACCTACCGAAGGACAGCCATAGAAGCTACCTTCGATAGCAGCTCCCATAGTACCCGAATAGAGTACGTTGATAGCTGAATTGGAGCCATGATTTATACCCGAAATTACTAAATCTACCCTGCTATCCTTGAGCAAATGGTCAAATGCAAACTTAACACAATCGACTGGCGTGCCTGAAAATGAATATATCTCAAGGCCATCCTCGGCATGGCGCAATTCCAAAAATATGGGGTCATACATAGTGATGGCTTGGCTGCGTCCACTTTGAGGTGCTGCAGGTGCTACCGCCACTACATGACCAAACTCACGAGCCACCTCGATTGCTGCAGCAAAACCCTTCGCTGCATAGCCATCGTCATTGGTTACAAATATCAATCTTTCTCTGCTCATTACCACTATTTTTTATAGCTGACTGAATACAAAGATAGGAAAATATCTCAAGAAAAGCATTCCCACAAAACAAATTATCATCGGCTATTGAATTTATATCAATATTATTTCCTAACTTTGGTTAACCTATAACTTTAACAAATTAACCGCTATGAGAACATTGAGCCACATCGGCATCCCTTCAACTGAAAAAATGGAGGACATGGCATATATCGATGCCCTAAAAGTATATATTACCGACCATGCCGCAAGCCCCAACAAATTAGAGTTTCTATACTTTGAATCGGATAGTCCCATGCATCATCTCATACAAAGCCGCGCACACGTGGCCTACAATGTAGAGGATATACACACCGCACTTGAGGGAAAAAAGGTTTTGCTCCCTGCTCTGGATTGCGGGAACATGATTATTGCCTTCATCGAGGAGGAGGGCGTAGCAATAGAGCTTATTGAATTAAAATAATTCCAACTGTTCGGGCGAGCAATTAAACGTCTTGCGGTGATAAGGCGATAACCCATATTCGCGCACCGCAAGGCGATGTTTTTTTGTGGGGTAACCCTTGTTGCTGTCCCAACCATATTGGGGATACTCCTCATGCAGGCGCAGCATATACTCATCGCGATGGGTCTTGGCAAGCACCGATGCCGCTGCTATATCGGCATATTTACCGTCGCCCTTGACTATACACGCAAAGGGGATGTTGGTGGCAGGATAGAAGCGGTTGCCATCGATGGCGAGGAACTCGGGTCTTACTCGCAACATCTCCACCGCCTTGTTCATACCTTCAAACGATGCCTTCAAAATATTAATCTGGTCAATACGCTCCGCCGTAACCTCAGCTACAGCCCACGCCACAGCCTCACGCTCAATAACTTCGCGCAACATATCACGTTGGCGCTCGGTCATCTGCTTCGAGTCGTTGAGCAGAGGATGATGAAAATCGGGCGGCAGAATTACCGCCGCAGCAAAAACGCTACCAGCAAGGCATCCACGCCCTGCCTCGTCACAGCCCGCCTCAAGGAGTGAGGTTTGATAGAAATTTTCAAACATACGGTAACAAAGTTACAAATATTTTTTCTGATATTCGGTTTTTTAGTAAATTTGTGGTGAAATGGCAAAACGTGTAATACAACATAGAATTTTCGATTTGGCAATAACACTACTCATTATTGCCATCGTATCGACCTTGCGAGCTAAACTCCTCCCTGTAGGTGATGAGAGCATAATCAATACCACTACACCCATAGGTATCCTGTTGCAGAATCTGCAGGCCAAAATCCCAACACTCTCGGCGATTGTATGGTGCATATCAGTAATATTCGCAGGTTTGAGCGTAGGTCGTTATGCTGCTAAATACTCGATATATCCCGCCTACACGTTGATGGCGACCCCTATATTAGGAGTTATGTCCACCGCTGTAATAGTAAGTGGCGACTATCTGGTGAGCAGTGCTGTATTGCTGCTGATGCTACACGCAACAAAATATACACATCGTTGCATGATGCGCAGTAAGAGCTTTAGCGACCTTTCGCTGGCAATGTTGTGCTATGGCACAATTCCACTTGTTTTTGCCCCTGCTGCAATATTGTATGTAACACTTCCCATACTAACATTGGTTCTATATAATGTGTGGCGCAATTGGGTGGTAGCCGTTTGCAGTTTAGCATTTCCTCTTTTATCGGTGAGCTATTGGGGATGGTGCGCTGGCGAAGACTTCCTCTCAACGGCAGAACTCATCTACAACTCATTATTTAGCCACAGCGAGTTCCATCTCTTCTCGACTCTCAACCCCGCAAGCATACTACTGCTGGGTGTAATCATATTGATGGTTTTGTGTGCTGTATCGCTGATTTTCTCTGACCGCTACTCACTTAAAGTCAATTCACGAGCTGTAATGCGCTATAATTCGCTTATGCTGGTGGTATGCGTGGCGCTCTTCTTCCTGCCAAGTTCTACGGCTACGACATTCGCCATACTATCGGTACCTGTGGCAATGCTTGTACCTCTAATTTTTGTGCGCATGGGCTTCGGCTTCACCGAAACACTCTACCGCTTGATGCTTCTGGCTGCGGCAGTCAATGCCATAGTTATGTGCTGGCAATAAAAAAATGCCACCCCCAAAGGGAGTGGCAAAAATCTATAAAGCAAGCCTGAAGGTTATTTCACGCTATGTATATATCTCACATTCTGATTTATAACAGCGTTGAGCAAGTCATCACCATCAACGCTCGCATCGCCTGCAAAGTCCATCATAACAATGCCCAGACGACCAGGCTTTGAGTTGATGTATGCCACCACCTCGGGATTAATCTTTTTAGCATGATCTTTAGGCGAGGAGCCAATACCGAAAAGTTTAAATCCTGCCAATGAAGTATGATTGCAGAGCCATGCATTTGCAGACTTTGACTTCGCCTTGTCGGCGTACTTCTTCACCGATGCAATCTTATCTGACTCGCTGGTATCGCTATTATACTGGTCCTGCAGATAGAAAGTCTCAAGAGATTCACCCTGCGACGTTCCAATACCCACCTCGCCATCAGCAGTATTGTCGGGCCATGCCGAAGCAAAGAATCCACCGCGAATAGGTCCAGTGTAGGCATCACGCGAGAGCACAAGAATCTTTCCTCGCAAGTCACCCATTGTAAGTCCCTTCTTAAACATTAGCATATTGTCGGCAAATGCACCCAACTCACTACTCATGCCCTCGCTCCATGCAGCCTCGCCACTCTCGTTCTTGATAAATACGATGCAGCCCTGTGCTGGATTAGCACTCAAGTAATCAACAATATCCTCTAATGCTTTCGAGAACTTCACACCAGTAGGGTCAGCTCCATGATAAATATCAAAATTCTTACCTGGGCGCAAATCGAATAATCTCACACCTGCAGACAACTGCTGAGCAATAGTAAGCGACTGACACTTAGACATCTCCAACGAGCAACCTTTGGTCGCAGCATCGTGGGTACCTACTAAACTAAGGTCACTAAGCAACACATCATCGGGAATATACTGCATCCATGCATCACCAACAGCCTTCCAGTCTGATGCCTCGAGTGAAGGCAGCTCTCCCACATCAACCTTATGACGTACGGCGGCAGACATCGGCTCCTCCATATCACACTGCAAAACCTTACCATCCGAAGTAAGCAAGTCCACCTCTAAGTCCTCGTACTCCAGAGGCATCAAGAGCGCATAGAATTGAGCTTTCTCTCCCGCTGCAAGCGCAAGACCACCACTGCCACTCACCTGAAGTGCCATGACCGTAGAGAGGTTCTTCGCATTCTCGGCAGGCGCAAATTGCCATCCAGCACCAGAATACGATGCTACAAAATCACCCGCTACGGGGATTGCATCTAACGAGCGTACGACAATGCGATTTATTACCACATCCTCACTTGCCACAAACGAAATGTCGAGCATTGAAAATGCTGGTTCAAAATCTATATTTACCAATTCACTCGGCGCCACATTCTCGGCTGCCGCAACCAACTTTATAAGCGACTCGTTTGGTGCTTCGTTGGGTACAACTGCTTGAATTGATGGAATTGCAAATGAAATGTTCTTGGGCTTGGATATCTCAACAGCAGGATAGGCCGCATAAAAATTATGGTTATCACCCTTACCCCAATGCATCGTGCGTGTTGACTGTGAGTGGCTGCTTGCATCCTGTTTCACTCCACGAAGCGATATAGCTTCAGTCTTAGCGTTAGCAGCTTCGGCACAATACATCATTATTGATTCACCATTCGACCACGATGTAGGCACCACACCATCACCGGCCTCACCAAATGAAGTATTCGCCAAGCCCTGTTCCAAGGCAAACTTAATAGCACCCGAAGGTTTTACAGGTTCCTCAGGCTTTTCTGGCTGTTTGGGCTCATCAGGCTCTTTGGAAGGTTGCTCCTCACTACCACCACACGCCATAGCCAGCAACATCATTGCCACCATAGCCCAACTCATTAACTGCTCTTTCACTCTCATGCTTAAAATTATTATATATTAATATTCTCTATCCGCCACCCATTGATATACCTACAACGAGCATCTCCTTCTCCCATAAAAAGCAAGTCTTATCATGATTATAAACTCAACTCCAAGAATCAAGATGATACCTTACAAATATATGTAAATTTTGTAAGGTATGCAACACAATGATTCCATTTACAAAACCTTATATTCACTTTCTTGCATCTTTTAATATTTAAACCAACCCCCAAGACAAGGACACCGCACCTCAAGACCTTGCCTATGTATCAATCGTAACATTAACTCAACACACTAAAGTGCTAATAATTAAAAAATTCCATCTATATTTTGAATATTAAATTTCATTGCTTACCTTTGCAGTCCGTATCAACCTCTTATATAGGGCATAAGGTTAAATGAGCGACGATGCCGCGAGGCAGCAGTGCTCGGGATTACGGGCCAATGGGCAGTATGGTAAATCTTGCGCAGCGATAATGTTGAACGACTTAATTTTTTAATAATTTGTTGCAACAATGAACAAAGATGCAATCATTAAGCTCGTGAACGAGCAGATGTGGACAAAGGGCGAGGCTGATGTTCCACAGTTTGGTGCTGGTGATACAATCACCGTAACTTACCGTATTATCGAGGGTAACAAGGAGCGTTTGCAGAGCTTCCGTGGTGTAGTTATCCAGATCAAGGGTACAGGCAAGACTAAGATGTTTACAATCCGTAAGATCTCTAACGGCGTAGGCGTTGAGCGTATCTTCCCACTTTACTCACCACACATCGACAAGATCGAGGTGAACAAGTATGGTGTTGTACGTCGCGCACGTATCTACTACTTGCGTAACCTTACAGGTAAGAAGGCTCGTATCAAGGAGCGTCGCATTTCAAAGTAGTACGCGTTACTACTGCGGTTCAAAGAAAACGGCTGTCCAAAAAGGGCAGCCGTTTGTCGTTTTATGCCGTCGGGCTTTTGCTCTGCGGTTTTTGTATTTTTGGTGTAGAATTATTATATTTGTGATAACAAACACAATTGCCTATGATTAAATAACATCAAAAAGACATATAAATAAAAGGCGTTAGCTTTTATTCACATTCGCAAAACTTGGACACTTTTGACTGAATAAAGAGGAATAGAGGTTGATGCACTCGCTGCATATCGGCGTGGGCATTTACTTTATTGTTTCTTTATTGGGTAGTCCAAGACCTGCGAATGAACAATACAAGTGTAGTCCGCGCTTTTTTATTGGTCTTCCTCCCCCCTCCCAAAAGGACTAAACGAGTATAATCAAACTTATAACATTTAACATTATGGTACAAACTAAAAATTTCTGGTCAGATTCTTTAAAAAGTACTTTTATTTTTGTAGCCTTTTGTGCTGGCGTATGTACATATGGATTTCTAAACCCTGATATAGACATGAATGTTGAGATGCCTAAATGGGCAGCAACAACCATCTCAATTGGTGTATTTATTTTATCAATAGTTGGAGCAATTTGGGTACACGGATATTGCACACGCTGCCCTCATTGCAGAAAGAAGTATGCTATGGTTAAGCAAAACAAACAAAAAGTAGATACTGATTTTGAACAAAATGCCCAAAACGAGACATATAAGGTAACTACATTCCACACCCATAGAAAATGTAAATACTGCAACGAGGAGGATTACATCGAATCAAAGAAAAAAGATAAGGTAAGATAATTAACTCTGAACAACTTTTGGCTGGTGAACATCATTCATCAGCCATTTTCTTATAATCTATAGGCCTGGTTCTTCGCTTAACTTGCCGAGGATTGCCTGTGGCAATCTATTTCTCGGCTTCAGTTAGCTGCGCCTCAGAATAGGGGATAAATTTACATATATTATATATAAGGTATATAGCTCCACCATTTATAGCCCCCCCTTTGTCAAGACTGCGAGTAAGTGAGG
>JAGBTO010000014.1 GCA_017631285.1 Alistipes sp. | reverse complement strand
TGCTTATGACCAGCACTCAGATATTTTAGTTGACCGCTTCCCCGCAAAAGCATACCAGCCACAGTTGATTTACGTTCACCCAACAACTTCGAGCGAAAAGATCTACACTATCAACGGGTCAGCGTTTATTGATTTCCCTGTCAACAAGATGGATATTCGCCCAGATTACCGCAATAACAACTTCGAGATAGCAAAGATTACAGGCACAATAGACTCTGTGCGTAACGATAAAGACATCACAATCAAGTCTATTGCCATCAAGGGATTTGCATCGCCCGAGGGTTCTTATTCAAACAACGAACTTTTGGCACAGGGTCGTACCGAGGCTTTGAGGGAGTATGTAGAGAACCTTTATAAGTTCGAGGAGGGTTTCATCACCACATCATACGAGCCTGAGGATTGGGCTGGTTTTGAAAAGTTTGTAGCGGAATCGGATATCGAGCACAAGGAGGAAATTTTAGCGGCAATTCATTCTGACCGCGAGCCAGATAACAAGGAGTGGTACATCAAGAGTAATTGGAAAACCGATTATGAATACCTGCTCACCCACTGCTACCCTGCATTGCGCCACTCAGATTACACCATAGAATACACGGTGCGTCACTACACCTCTGCAGAGGAGATAGAGACAATCATGAACACCGCACCCCAAAAGCTTTCGTTGGAGGAGTTCCACACATTGGCTCAAACCTACGAGGCGGGAAGCGATAAACTTAACGAGCTATACGAGATAGCTGTAAGAATGTATCCCGATGATGAAATTGCAAACCTCAACGCTGCAAATTCAGCAATATCGAGTGGTGATTATGAGCGTGCATTGCGCTACTTGGATAAGGCAGGCAATCGTCCTGAGGTAATCTACACACGAGGTGCAATTGAGGTGATGAAGGAGAACACCGAAGCAGCATTGCCTTACCTCGAGGAGGCGAAAAAGTTGGGCGTAGCCGAGGCAGCACCAACAATCGAAGCTGTAGGCAACCATTGGAAAGTTTCATCTAAGAAATAAAAGCAAAAACAGATAACAATAATTAAATTAAACAAACTTAAAGTATTAAATTATGAAGACTAAGTATTTATTTTTGGCTGCCGTAGCATTTGCATTGGCTGCGTGCACAGACACTACCGAGAATCTTCCACAGAATGACCAACCTACAGTAGAAGGTGCCGAGAAGGGTTATATCTCTATAAACCTTCAGGCCGAAGGTGCTGTACGTGCAGCAGGAGCTTCTTACGAAGACGGCACTACAGATGAGCAGGCTGTAAACAATGCAACATTCTATTTCTTTGATGCTGCGGGAAATCCTTTCAACATCAACGCAAGTGGTAACTACTTCAATGTATCGGTTGCCGACAATGGAACCACACAAGCTCCAAACATCGAGTCGATGACAAATCCTGTATTGGTTGTCGAGAAGTATAAGGGTGAGTTCCCTGCTTCGATTGTTGCAGTTGTAAACTACATAGGCACATCATCTCTCTCGTTGGCAGAACTTCGCGACAACCTCAGCGACGTTGGTCACTCATCGGGAACCAACTTCATCATGACAAACTCGGTGTATGCTGATGGCGCTGGCAATGCAGTTTATGCAACCCCTCTGACAATCGACAACTTCCAGACCTCGGCAGCAGCTGCTACAGATAACCCTGTAACCATCCACATTGAGCGTATTGTGGCAAAGATGAGTGTTTCTGCTGGCAATACAGCTTTCAACACAGGTGTTCAGGTTAATGGCAAGAATGTATTTGCAAGAGTTTCTGGCTGGGAGGTTATCTCTAACCCAATGGAGTCATACTTCATCAAGACAATCGACACTAATTGGGACGATACTACACTCGGCTTCACTTGGAATGACATTCCTTATTTGCGTTCGTACTGGACTGGCAAGAGCCTTACAGCATCAAACCATGCCTTCGCATACAACGATTTAGTAAATTCAGATGCTTCAGTTGAGTATTTGGGTGAGCATGTTGGTGCAGCAAATACCGAGCGCACAAAGTTCATTATTGGTGCTCAGCTTCAGGACGAGAACGGCTCGGCTTTGGAGATTGCACAGTGGTACGGAACTTCATATATCACAGAGGATGCTCTCTTGGCTGCTGTAGCTCCTACTTTGAAGCAGAAGTTCATGCAGTTCGATGGCATTGACACTTATACCAACATCGATGACTCGCAGCTCCAGTGTGTTGCTGGTAACGCAAATGCCGAGAGCTATGAGGTTGTATTCCAGCTTGCTGAGGGCGTTGCTACCGACAACTGGTACTCTTTCGACGGCGAGAACTACACTCCTATCGCTGATGTTAACGCTGAACTTGTAAAGATTGAGCCTGCAAAGATTTGGAAGGATGGTATGACATACTACTACGGCGATGTTAAGCATATCGGTATAGCAGGTTCAGTTGGTGAGTTCGGTATTGTTCGTAACCACAGCTACAAGGTTTCTATTACAGGTGTTAAGGGTTGGGGTACTCCAATTTATGATCCTACATTGCAGGTTGTTCCTGTCAAACCTACCGACAAGGAGACTTACATTGCTGCAGAGATTAACGTTCTTTCATGGCGAGTGGTTTCACAGGATGTAACTCTTCAATAATTGACAGTTAGAATTTTAGAGAAATAAATTGTATCGGGGTCTGTCTATGCAGACTGTAAAGGCAGACCCCATTTTTTTTAACAGAGGCCTCGACCGAGGCGCACCTCGATATCGGTGCAAAGAGAGATATCAACCGAGAGCTAAAATGGAGCTCTCCACTAAATACGAAAACAATGACCCTTCGGGGAATATAATATAGCAAAACGGGGATAAGCCCCAAGAGACGAGAAATAAGTAAAACATTTAAACAATAAAAAAATGAAAACCCAAGCTAAATTTTATCAGTGGGGAGTAATGCTGGCCACCTTGTTATTAGCAATCTCGACCAGTTCGTGTGAAAACAACTTAATCTATGAGGGTGAAGGTGATTGTGGCACTTACTACAACATCTCGTTCAAGTATGATTACAATATGAAATATGCAGACGCTTTTTCTAAGGAGGTTAAGTCTATGGATCTCTTCGTATTCGATAGCAACGACAAACTCGTCAAACATGTGGCTGTAGCCGATGGAGCTACAATCGCTGCGGATGGATTCTCGATTCCATTGGAACTTCCCGCTGGAGATTATGAGTTGCTTGCTTGGGCAGGGCTTATGAACATGGATGCGTTCACTCTTTTGGCTGATGTAGTTGAAGGTCAGACCACTAAGCAGGAGTTGCAGGTGATGTTGAATAGCACAAATGGCACTTCGAACGAGGATTTAAAACCACTCTTCCATGGTGCAATGCCTTTGAATATCACTTCAGAGCCAGGCACCTACAACAAGACCATGTCGCTGGTTAAGGATACCAATGTGATTCGTATCTTGTTGCAGCAGTCGAGCGATACTATCGTAGCCGAGAAATTCCGTTTCGAGATTACTGCAGACAATGGACTATTAGACTACGACAATAGCCTCGTTGCCGGCAATAGTGTTTTATATACTCCTTGGAGTGTATCATCGGGTACAGCAAATACCGCTTCGGTTAATCGTACACGAGCAGATGCTGTATCGGTTGTTGTTGCTGAGCTTACAATCAACCGTATGATTGATGGCAAGAGCCCAATTCTCACCGTATGGAATAATGAGGAGAACAAGGCTGTGCTTTCGATTCCTATTGCCGACTATGCTCTCTTGGTAAAGGGTAACTATAACAGCAAAATGTCGTCACAGGAATACCTCGACCGTCAGGACGAGTATAATATGACGTTCTTCCTTGACGAAGACGGCAAGTGGTTGTCGGCTTCAATCATCGTGAACTCGTGGAATGTAGTTCTCGACCAGGCTATTATTTAACCCACCTTAACACACTTTGTGCTATGAGAGATAAGTTAAAACATATAATAATGGCGGTAGCAGTTCTACTCACTGTGTCGTGCAATATGATAAATGAGCACGGCGAGTGCCCCTCAATCAAGGAGACTCGTGAGGTGAACTTCATACTCGCTATTGATAACCCAAAGGCATCACGAGCATCGTGGGAGGAGAGTGAGCCGAGCGATGAACAGGGCAATTTCTTTGAGAATAGAATCAAGCCTGAAAGCATGCGTGTTGCAGTATATACCGTAAACAATGAATATCTGGGCGATGTAGAAAAACTTACATATTGGGCTATCTCGGATGATTATTCGCGTTATCAGTTTAATGGCAAGTTGCCACAAGCGTTAATGTCGCATATCAAAGGTTTAGGCTCGGGCGTGACACCTTTATACAAGTTTATGGTCTATGCCAATTCCAACGGAGGTAACAACGCAACTATGGAATACAACTTCGACGACTTGAACATCAAGGGTGGAGCCATTCCTATGTGGGGCGTTAAGCAGGTTGATTTATCACCTCTTGCGAGCTCCGTGTCACAGAATTTGGGCATAATCACGTTGCTTCGTGCCGCTGCCAAGATAGAAGTTGTTCTCGATGAGTCGCTTATTGGAGCTTCTCTCGACAAAATATCTATAAACTACCACAATCGTCGTGGTTATGTACTTCCTTATGGTTGGGAGAGTGCAACCGACACTAAGTTGATGGATCGCGAAGGAATACTTTCGGAGTTACGTTCGTTACACACTCACCCTCACGAGTTTGTTGAAGCGGAGAATGGTCGCAAGTTAATATTCTATATGCCAGAATATAAGAACACAGACTTCCCAGAATTCGAGGCTAAGTTGTCAGTCGATGTGACCTATAACTCCACACAAATGAGTTTTCCCGATGCTTTGCAATTCAAGCAGTATGTTGGTGGTTCGGCTACTGGCACGGCATCGAACATTGTGCGCAACACAATCTACCGTTTCCGCATCACCAAAATTGCAGCAGGAGGTTTGGAATTAAACTACGAAGTTGCAGATTGGGAGCGTAGCGATAATTGGGAGTGGATTCAACACTTCGACTATCCAAACTACCACAACCCCGTATTACCAGACACCGCAACTCGTGATGGCGACACTTCAAACGATGTCTATCCTGAGCGTCCTGAGATGCGTTATGTGGCACCAAACAACGCCGATGTAGTCTCAACCGAGGAGGGAGCATTCTCGTGTTGGTTCCAGATGACAGGCCCTGCCGACCAAAGATGGTTGCCTACATTGCGCATAGCGTCGAATCTATGTGCAGTACGAGTATATAAGGAGATTGACGCTCTAACCAAGGAGTTGGTTTACACCACCGAAACATTGGTAACCGATGCCTCCCTGAAGGATGGTTCGAAGTTGGTCGCTTACACAGGATGGTACAACATAAAGGTTATTCCTATAAATGCTGACTATACCGGTATCATAGGCTTTGGTATCACTTATACACAGGATTGGATGGGTGCTGGCTCGCGTTACCTACTCGTAAATGGTGAAGTTGATCATATCATATGGCCAAATAGTGGAAATGAGGCACGACTCATCAATATTCAACAGGTGGCAAACTAATAAAAACGATATAGAAACATGAAACGATATACACTATACATAATGAGCCTTCTTATCGCCTCGCTGGGCATGTCGTGTCATAACGACCTCGACGAAATGCCGGCGCAGGTTGAGGGTGGCATAGCGCTAAACATAGACGGCGGTAAGCTGGGCGTCGCGACGCGTGCTGACGATATAGAAGATACAGCACGAGAGTCGGCTATCACACATCTTGATGTGATGATTTTTGAGGATGCAGCGGCAGATGTTAATAAGAAGCTGTTCTATCACGAGCGAATTACAGCCACAGGTCCCGAGGGTACGGTTCGTTTGGGCGTAAATATTAACGATATAGTTGTAGGAGCACGCTACTGGGTATATGTTGTAGCCAACTCAACACATGCCTCTTCTGTTTACTCCGACATTGGAAATGTCAAGGGTTTGATTGATCTTACAGAGGAGACCTTCAACCTACACCTCACAGCCTCGGGTTTGCAGAATACCCCATCCCACTTCCTGATGGATGGCATTGCCTACAAAGGGGCTTCAGAGCCTGCAACAGCTGCTGCGATTACTATTGCAGAGCGTGAGATTACCGATGTAGTAACACTGAATGTTATGTTGCGTCGTGCTGCCGCAAAAGTTATGATTACCCTCTCAACAGCCGGGAGTTCAAAGATGCGTTTTGCTGACGACATAACAGCTGCTACACCAGGTTATTACATGCGTAATACCCCTTATCAGACCCGTGTTGTAAACGATGGTGTATTACATATGATTGACGATGTCGAGACTACTCATGAGACTATCAGTCCCTACTATAAGTGGGTTAAGGATTCTAATGGTAATATTACAGGCGTAGAAATTACAACCTATGTGTATAGCCACATGTGGGATACTTCAGACAGTTTTTCATACGCGACAAACCTTCTGGTTGATATTCCGGCTTACTACACAACAGAGACTAATGGCGAGAGCGTCACCTTGGCTCACCCCAACAACTACTATCAGGTGCCTCTGAGCAAGGAGTTTAAGTTCGAGCGCAACCACTACTACTCGGTAACAGCTAATGTTAATGCGCCAGGCGCTGAGGACTTCTCGGAACCTGTAGAGGTGGAAAATTTAAAGTACTCGGCATACCCTTGGACCGAGGAGATTATCAATGTGGGTGGCGAGAACGGCCCTGAGTATCTGAAAGTGAATCTCGACTTCCTCAAGATGTTCAACACCAACATCGACACTACCTCGTTGCGTTTTGCTTCGTCGTCACCAGTGACAATCACCGTGGAGAATGTATATTTTATCGACAAGTTTGGTTTCAATGTGAATATTACAAATCCTGACACCTATAAGATGTCAGCCACTACGGTATCGCAGGCTTTATCGGGTAACATCACCGTAAATAGCGACACTCCTACCAACAACACCATTCGTTACTTCACGCTCAAGGTGGAAAATCAAACCGGTCAGGTTGAGTATGTGCAGGTGGAGCAGTATCCGTTGGTTTACATTAAGAACCAAGTAAGCTATTACTCCTATCGTTCTGACTTTGCAAATAGTGATGGTGCAGCGGCAACTCCAGATGTCAGGGGTTCGGGCATAACAAATGTTGCGCTCAACTCATATAATAGCGACACAGGTCGTTGGTCATACACCTACAATCCATCATCGAGCTGGAATAGTGAAAGTAAGCCATTCTTCTACTCGAATGTAGTGCGTAAAACATACGCCAAGGGCGAAAAGGCTGATAAATCTACGATTGCTAAATCGGAAGGTCGCTCAAATATCGACCACTACGCTTGGAGTTGGGACAATAAAAACAATAAGTGGAATATCAGCTATAGCAATTCCGAGGATCCTGCAAATGCCCGAATGTACCACATTCGCATCACTGCAACCTCGACTAACTACAAGCTCTCGAAACCCAGAATGACAACCGACAGCAATGTAGATTACAACTACACAGACCCTGCGGATGACAATCGTAATATCGTGTCGCCATCGTTTATGACAGCATCTCGTTTGGGCGTTGTGTTCTCGGGTTCATCGAAGGACAAAGCAAACACCGTCGCCAAGCAACAATCGGTAGCCCGTGACCAATGCGCTTACTATGTGGAGGTTACGCGTGACCCTGTGACTGGCAAAGAGATTGTTTACGACGACTTCCGCCTTCCAACCGAGGCCGAGCTGATGATTATCACCCAGTTGCAGGGTACAGCAAATGTGAGTGCCGATGCTATCGACTACCTGCTCAACGGTATCTATTACTACGCTGCATCGGGGCGTGTATTCAACCCCAACAACGATCAGGATACAGAGACACCACCAACATCGGCAACTTCGTCGTGGGGTATTCGCTGTGTACGTGATGCCTACTAAAAGCAAAGAGTGTTTTAACAACTGATAAACTGACAATACTACAAGACAACTATGATAAAGAAGTTTTCATACATGGTAATGCTCCTTCTGACAGGCCTGTTTGTTGCCTGTCAGCAGGACGATATGTACGAGGTGCCACCACAGAACAATGAAGCACCCGAGGGATATGTCAATATAGAGTTCTCAGCCGACATACCTGCAATGACCGAGGTAAAGGTTCGAGGTGTCGATCCTGATGGCATAGATATTCAGAATATGACCCTCTTCTGCTTCAACGATTATGGCTTGTATATCACTCACGTCACAGCCACACTTAATCAGACTGCCGAGAAGCCCTCGTTGTCGGGAACTTACGTAGCCACAATACCCGAAGACACCCGTATCATTCACTTTATAGGCAACCAGAACCCAAGTCTGCTCGACGCTGAGATGTTCATAAATCGTAGTGAGGACGAAATCCAGGACGATATGGTTGGTGCATCGGGTATGATTATCTATTGGAGTCGATTCGTCTTCTCAAATAGTGGCAGTTTCCAGCAGCAGTTATTAAATGCCAACAATGGTGAAGGTATAAAGCTGATTCGCAATCAGGCAAAAGTGACCATTGAAAACGGCACCTCGAATAGCTATATCAATATATCGGGATTTGCCGTTACCAATATTCACGCATTTGGTACAACAGCTCCATATCATTCAACAAAACGCTTTCCTACTGTGGGCACCCAAAATAATGATATCGTTTCGGAGTTTACATGGCCAGGTGAGGCTTTTGTAACATTGCCACAAAAGCGCGTTAAGATGTCGGATATCACCGATGTAACCAATAAACCCGAGGAGTATATCTTCGAGCATGAAAACTCGTTGCAGGACCCTATAAGTGTCATTTTGCGCGGAACACCTGCGGGAGGTAGTCGTGAACTCTACTATCGTGTGATGATTATCGATGAGAATGGCGAGCAGATGATGATTCGTCGTAACCACCACTATAAAATCAACATCACCGGTAAGCTAACCTATGGTCAGGAAACCTTCGAGGAGGCTTTGACAGCACCTGCAACCAACAATGTGTGGGTTGCCGTTGAGGATTGGGTAA
This sequence comes from Alistipes sp., assembly GCA_017631285.1. Classification (GTDB taxonomy): domain Bacteria; phylum Bacteroidota; class Bacteroidia; order Bacteroidales; family Rikenellaceae; genus Alistipes. Next base: position 3,727 of record JAGBTO010000014.1, on the reverse strand, counting down.
ACGAGGTGTCGTATGAGAATATAACCCTCACGGTGGACCAAACAGATATTGTGTTGAGCGAAGTTAAGGCCGGTTCGACCATCGACGTCACATATACCATCACCAACGATTCGGGCAATGTTACCAATGCCGATATTGCCGAGGTTAGATGGTTGGATGGTAACAGTGTTGCAGCTCACACCTTTGGTCATACCTTCACCTCTTCAGGCAAAACAGGCACAGGAACTATCTCATTGCAGCTGCTTGAGATGGATGACAATCCTTCGCTCAAAGGTACGCTCATTGTGAAAAAAGGCCGTTTGTATCGCTACATAAACATAACCCTCATCAAGACCCAGAAGTTCACTCCGGTGTGGACTGCGACCCAGATTTATGGTGGCGAGGTTGGCGAGTTGGCTACTCTCAAGTTCACCGTTCCAGAGAATTTCCCTATCTTCCCATTCAAAGTCTATGTATCGGTAAACTCGCTTGATGCACGTACCGCAACCACAGGACGTGTGTTGCCCGTGGTGCGTGTGGGCGAGGAGGACTACTATGGCGAGGATAATGGTTTGGGTTACAAATATGTATATACCGTAACAAATCCTGGCACACAGCGACTCTACCTGCATAGTGTGCTCACTCATCCAGAAGGAGGCTCAGACAATATTATGCTCGAGGCCGAGTTCTTCGAAACCGTAACCAAGACCTTCCAATATTCGTCACATCAGAACTATATCAATGTCGATGGATTGAACCAAATTCGTGAGAGTGGCGTAACCGACGAGCCAATTTATTACAGACTCGTCCCACGAAAGATAAATGCTCCCGTTCAGTTCGATATTACACTCAACAATGCAAATGGGCGTATTAATGCCGGCGCTAACGATGAGTTTATCGCCTACACCCGTACGCTCGACTCGTTGCAAAATCAGACAGATCGTGATATGTTCGGATTGTCCGAAGATTGGGTGTGGGACTGCGACTTCTACCGAGTAGATGATGAATATTGGCAGCAGAGTACAAATGGTCGTATGCTTATCTTCAAGCCTACAAATATCAATAAGACAGGCGCAGATAAGGGTAAGTATTCGATATACTTGAAGACCAATGTAGCCAAGAGTGACGATATGATTCGTATTGCATCTAATCAGCCTGGCAATAACTCGGCCGTGCCTGGTGTGAATAAACCATATAGCGGAAACACTTATCGTTCATTCATTTTCGAGCTTGCTACTTACCACCCATTCCGCTTCTGCGCACAAGTCTCTATCAATGGCGGCAGCCCTGTAGGAACCTGGAACAATACAGCCGAGACAATGACGATGCCCGACAAAGAGGATAAAGTCGAGTGGTCATATCTGCCTAATCAGAAGGTGGATATCGAATTGGAAATCACAAGTTTTGCAGGCTCGGACAATCGTTCTGCCGACCCATTTGGTACAGCGTTCGATGTATATATCGATGCTCCGATGCTGTCGATTGACTATTCGCGCCTCACACCTCAGATGGCTTCCAAGCTCAAACCTCACGCAACTATCCCTGGTCGCTTCGTATATACTGTAGATGCTTCGCGCGAGGCAGAGAGAGCCGTTGGCAACGGCAAGAGTGTAAAGATGGTTGATAACCTCGCTGGTGCATTGCAGGCTAATGAGCGTAAGACCTTACCATTCGTCACTTCCGACATCACCTCGGCTGGCGACATCGTGATTTCGTCACAAAATGAGATTGTAGAGTTCTTCGAAAAACGATTCAAAATAAGCAATACACTCATTACAAGTACAATCAAATATGATGACAATGGCGTTCTGCGCGACATTCCCAAGGATGAGTTTGTTAGCTTCGCTGTCAAGAAATCGGGTGTTCGCATTGGTTCGATGACCATTACCAGCAATGGACACTTCTCGTTGAACCTGCGTTCAGAGTATGAGTTCAGCTGGACAGATGACGAATTGCTTTTGTCGTATATCTTAGGCGACAAAGTCTATGAGGTAACTATTGATAGTTTGGATACACTCTATAATATGGCAATTAATGGCGAAACTATTGTTTTAAAATTATAGAGATGATTTAAAGACTGCGCGCAGTGTATATAATCTGCGTGCAGGACTCAGATATTACAATTGGTAGATAAATAGAGAATAGTATAGAATATGATTCCACAAAGAGTTGCAGGCCTGATAATTTTTGCACTTCTGCTGGTGCTTACACTCATAGCATTGATAGCATTCATATACGTTATGCTGATTCCTGATTTTAATAATCAAGAAGATATTCTCATTGGCACAGGAATAGGTGTTATTTCCGGCACAGGATTGTCACTATATGCATGGCGTAATATCGTGAACCCCAATCAGTAAACGGAAAAATAGACATAGGGTGTTGCTTAAAATCCTTAGGCAACACCTCACTGTGTCGGCTCGGCAAGGTATATCCATTATGGTGGGATTGGCTACTGCGCATACCAAGGTCTGCTCTGCTTAACGCCTTCCCTTGGAGTCCTCGGCATATAAAAGCAATAACAAAGCCGTTGCACGGCATCTTCTATTATACCAGAGTATTTGTAAGCAAGCTCCCATACTCCCTGGTACAACAAAAGCTACTTCAAATGGAGTGGCTTTATCATTGCTTTTGCACCGCTCAAGTACCACAGCCAAAAATATAAGGAGTTCGATTGAACCCCTTATATTTTTTATTCATATTGAGGCAATTAGGCGGTTTTCAAACCCGTCAAAAATCCTCAAAAATCACGGTTTTTTACTCAAAAAATACCTCAAAAATTTTTATAGAAATTTCAGGTAGATTTTACACTGCACCACCACAATTCTATTCAAACTCATTTTGACTCCACATCTCGCATTGAGTCATAATAGTTTCGAGTGCGGCTTCCTGACCCTCGGGCGGATATTTGTATTTTTTTGAGTAGGCGTTTCACAATACGGCGCATACTGTCAAACCTTCAAATGGCCTGTTCCCGCCACGAAATAGTAAAAAAACGACGATATAATTGCAAATTTTTACTACCTTTATACAAAATTTCAACTACTATGGCTAAACTCAATACAGCAGATATCGGTTTTGAAGATCAGATTTGGAAGGCGGCGGACAAGATGCGCGGCAACCTCGACGCTTCGGAGTATAAATCCGTGGTGCTCGGTCTTATCTTTTTGAAGTATATTTCGGATAAGTTCGAGGCTCGTTACGAGGAGCTCATAAACGAGGGCGAGGGCTTCGAGGAGGATAAGGACGAGTACACCGCCGAGAATATCTTCTATGTTCCTACTGATGCTCGCTGGTCGGTCATCGCTGCTGCGGCTCATACGCCCGAGATTGGCACTACTATCGACAACGCTATGCGTGCTATCGAGAAGGAGAACCGCCGACTGAAAGATATTCTGCCGAAGAACTTCGCACGCCCCGAGCTCGACAAACGTCGCTTGGGGGATGTGGTCGATTTGTTCACCAATATCAAGATGCACGAGCACGGCGACTCGAAGGATATCCTCGGTCGTGCCTACGAATATTGCCTCTCGAAGTTTGCCGAGGCAGAGGGCAAGCTGGCGGGCGAATTTTACACCCCTGCCTGCATCGTCAAGACCCTTGTCAATGTTTTGGAGCCCTACCGAGGTCGTGTCTATGACCCTTGCTGCGGCTCGGGCGGTATGTTTGTGCAGTCGGCAAAGTTTATCGAGAGCCACGCCGGCAATATCAACCAAATCTCGGTCTATGGTCAGGACTCTAACCCTAC
>JAGBTO010000013.1 GCA_017631285.1 Alistipes sp. | reverse complement strand
CACACTTCGTAAAGGGTAAGAAGAAGGCCGATAACATCACCGCCTGGATTGTCCCAGGCAGCAAGGAGGTGGAGCGCTTGGCTATCGAGGAGGGCTTGAAAGAGATTCTTAACGAGGCGGGCTTTGAGTTGCGCCAGCCCGGTTGCTCGGCTTGTTTGGCTATGAACGAGGATAAGATTCCGGCAGGCAAGTACTGCGTGGCAACCTCTAACCGTAACTTCGAGGGTCGTCAGGGTCCTGATGCACGCACAATGCTGGCTGGTCCGTTGGTGGCTGCCGCAGCGGCTGTGACGGGCGTTGTTACCGACCCACGAGATTTGATGTAAACCAACAAGGAGGAGATATTATGAGAAATAAATTCACTACACTCATCTCAACGGCAGTACCTCTGCCTATTGAGAACATCGACACCGACCAGATTATCCCCGCACGCTTTCTGAAAGCTACTACACGCGAGGGCTTCGGCGAAAACCTCTTTCGCGATTGGCGTTACGATAAGGATGGCACACCAAAGGCAGACTTTGTGATGAACTCCCCTATCTACAAGGGCGAGATACTCATCGCGGGCAAGAACTTCGGTTGTGGCTCAAGCCGTGAGCACGCAGCGTGGGCTATTGAGGGCGCAGGTTTCAGAGCTGTTGTTTCGAGCTTCTTTGCAGATATCTTCCGTAACAACGCCCTGAACAATGGTCTTTTGCCTGTAACGGTAAGCGAGCAGATGCTTGCCGCAATCTTCGAGGCGGTAAATGCCGACCCTGCAACGCAGATAAAGATTGATCTTGAGGCGCAGACTATTGAGAGGGTAGGCTCACTACACAAGGAGTCCTTCGAGAGTGCACCATATAAAAAGCAGTGCTTGATGAATGGCTATGACGACGTGGACTATCTGGTGAGCATAAGAGAGGAGATTGAGAAGTTTGAAAAGACGAGATAAAACTTTTTGACTATGAAAGAGATTAAGATTGCAGTACTGCCCGGCGATGGCATCGGTCCTGAAATCGTTGCACAGGCAGTAAAAGCAGTAGATGCAGTAGCTGCTAAATTTGATTATAAGGTGACATATACCCACGCAAAGGTGGGAGCTGCCGCCATTGACGAAGTTGGGAACCCCTACCCCGACTCAACACACGAGGTGTGTATGGCTGCTGACGCAGTATTGTTCGGTGCTATCGGTGACCCACGTTTTGACAACAATCCCGAGGCAAAGGTACGCCCTGAGCAGGGACTGCTGGCTATGCGCAAAAAGCTGGGACTATATGCCAATCTGCGTCCTGTGAATACATTTGCATCGCTCCTGCATCGTTCTCCTCTGCGTTACGATTTGGTGGAGGGAGCAGATTTCATCTGTATCCGTGAACTGACAGGGGGTATGTACTTCGGTCGGCCACAGGGTCGTTCAGAGGATGGCAACACAGCGTATGACACCTGCGTATATTCACGTTCGGAGATTGAGCGTATCTGCCGTTTAGGATTTGAGTATGCAGCAAAGCGTAGAGGCAAGCTCACTGTTGTTGATAAAGCAAATGTGCTTGCTACATCACGTCTGTGGCGCGAAACTGCTAAGGCTATGGAGGCAGACTATCCAAATGTGGAGGTTGAGTATATGTTTGTAGATAATGCAGCGATGAAAATCATCCAGCAACCACGTCACTTCGATGTAATAGTCACCGAGAATATGTTTGGCGACATCCTCACCGACGAGGCAAGCGTAATAACCGGCTCGCTCGGACTGTTACCATCGGCTTCGATTGGAACATACACATCTCTCTTTGAGCCTATCCACGGCTCGTACCCACAAGCGGCGGGCAAGAACATCGCAAATCCAATTGCAACAATACTTTCTGCCGCAATGATGTTTGAATATGCATTCTCAGATATGGAGGCTGGAGCAGCCATCCGCCGTGCTGTAGATATGGCGATAGAACATAATATTGTAACCGAGGATATTGCACCCGAAGGAGTATCACCTCGTTCCACAACCGAGGTAGGTGATTTCATTGCAGCAAATATCTAAAAATAGTATATTATGAGCAAAAATAGATATTTCCCAGCCCTAAACGATGTGATGAGCGCCGAGCATACTCTCAAGGAGATTCTTGAACCTACACCGTTGCTACACAACCATAACCTATCGATGCGTTATGGCGCTGAGATTGCCTTAAAACGTGAAGACTTGCAAATGGTACGTTCCTACAAGATTCGTGGTGCATACAACAAGATTCGCAGTCTTACAAAGGAGCAGACCGAGCGCGGTATAGTCTGTGCCAGCGCGGGTAACCACGCCCAGGGTGTGGCACTATCCTGCAACCGTCTGGGCATCAACGGCAAGATATTTATGCCAGTAACGACGCCTAAGCAGAAGATTAACCAGGTGAAAATGTTTGGCGGGGAGCAAATCGAAGTAGTGCTCTCGGGAGATACATTTGACCAGGCGAATGCTGCAGCCGAGCAGGCGTGCATCGACGAGGGCAAGACCTTCATTCCTCCATTCAACGACCCCAAGATTATCGAGGGACAAGGTACAGTTGGTTTGGAGATTTTGCAGCAGAGTAGCGCCGCCATCGACTACGTTTTCGTACCAATTGGAGGAGGTGGCTTGGCCTCAGGAATAGGATCGGTGTATAAATTAATGTCGCCCAATACCAAGATTATCGGTGTGGAGCCTGCCGGAGCCGCAAGCATGAAATTATCAATCGAGCGAGGCGAGGTAACAGCATTGGACCACATCGACAAATTTGTTGATGGTGCTGCCGTACAGCGTGTGGGAGATTTGACATTCGATATCTGCCGCGAGGTACTCGACGATATTATCGTAGTGCCTGAAGGTAAGGTATGCTCGACAATTTTGAGCCTCTACAACTTCGACGCCATTGTAGTAGAACCTGCGGGGGCACTAAGCATCAGCGCCCTGGATTATTACAAGGAACAGATAAAAGGCAAAAATGTAGTTTGCGTTATCAGCGGAAGTAACAACGACATCGTCAGGATGGAGGACATCAAGGAGCGTTCGTTGCTCTACGAAGGTTTGAAGCACTATTTTGTGGTTCGTTTCCCACAGCGAGCAGGAGCTCTGCAAGACTTTGTGACCAACGTTTTGGGCCCTCATGACGATATCACCTATTTCGAGTATAAGAAGAAAACCAACCGCGACAAGGGTCCTGTGTTGATTGGTATTGAATTACAAAATCCCGATGATTTCGCAGGACTGACCGAACGTATGCACGACCATTGCATCGATTACCAATATTTGAACGCCAACCCAAGTCTGTTTGAATTTTTGATTGGATAAAATACCAAAACAATAAACTATGAATTTCTTAGGTAATATTATTTGGGTACTCTTCGGCGGATTATTCATCTCGCTGGGATACTTTATAGGCGGATTGGTTCTCTGCCTAACTATTGTTGGAATTCCTTTTGGATTGAAGGTTATGAAGCTGGGTGCATTTGCCTTGTGGCCATTTGGGGGCAAGGTTGAGCCCAAGCAGAATCCCACGGGATGCTTAACTCTACTTCTAAATGTTCTGTGGATTATCTTTGGCGGTATCGAAGTGGCATTTGCCCACCTGGCAATGGGTCTGATTTTCTGCATCACCATCATAGGTATTCCATTTGGCCTGCAACACTTCAAATTGATGATTTTAGCTCTTCTTCCATTTGGACATGAGGTGGTAAGAGAATAAAAACATCGACAATAATTTTTAAAGCTCTGCTGCACGGCAGGGCTTTTTTTATGTGATATTATCCCTTAGTCATTCATAAAATCCACCATAACATAATCCAAATATAATATCACCGTAGCATATCACGAATACATCAACACATCAATTCGAACACCTCTCCTACATCCAAAAAAAAGCCGCCACCCGAAGGTAGCGGCTTGAAATATAATCCGAGTGGATTAGTTTGTATAACCTGGATTCTGCTGTGCAGCAAGCTTCTGGTTTGCAAAGATCTCAACTGCAGGGATAGGCCATACCCAACGGAAATCACCAACCTTTACAGTCAACTTATCGAGGTTATCACCCTCTAGATGAATCTTCATCGCACCATCGCTGTTAGATGCAGTCTGAGGAGTACGAGCAAGCATAGTGTCGCCCCAACGCTTCAAGTCACCAACACGGTTACCCTCGAAGATCATCTCACGAAGACGCTCCTCCTTAACATCAGCCAAAGTTACAGTAGCCAATTCATCCAAACCACGGCTTGTACGCAAAGCGTTCAAGTAAGTCTTACCATCACCTGCGCCCTTAACACCAGCCTCAGCTGCGATAAGATACATCTCAGGCAAACGGAACAACTTAACAGCATTAGCGTAGTTCTTTGTACCAGCTGTTGTCTGCAAATCAGGGTTACCTGGATACTTGTTGAACAAGTAAATAGGAGTTGTCAACTTTTGACCTGCGATCTCGCAATTGCTATCAGATACCTGCATGAAATATGCGCTCTTACGGATATCAGTATCAGCATACAAATCAAGAACTGTCTGAGTTGGGATCATATCTGGCTTATAGTTGTCACCACGGCTGTACTGGTCTGATACGAACTGTGAGCTACCAAAGCCTGCCAACTCAGTCTTGCTTGAATAGAATACGAAGATAACCTCATCACCAGCATCATAAGTAAACTGATCCTTAAAATCTGCAGCATCAGAAATCAAAGCATAATTATTTGTCTTGATAACGTCAGTTGCATACTTATAAGCGTTCTGGTAATCCTTCTTCTGGAGATATACACGAGCCTTTGCAGCAGCAACAACATCAGCTGAAATAGCCAAAGAGTTCTTCTCGCCAGCTACATTCTTCAACAAAGTCTCAGCCTCGCCAAGATCAGAAAGGATGTCCTCATAAGACTTCTCCATAGTAGCGCGAGTAGGCATAGCCTGAGAATCAAATGTCATAATCATTGGAATACCTGAAGCCTCAGCAGTTGCAGTTGCGCTATCGTACGCACCAGCGAACTTATCCAAGATAATGAAATGAGACATCGCACGAACAAAGTACATCTCACCGAGGATAGTGTTGTAGATAGCTACCTGTGCAGGATCCTCCTTGTCGAAAGAAATAGCATCCTTCTTTGACAAAACGAAGTTTGCATTTGCAATAGCCCAGTAAGCATAATCCCAAACGTCATAGATATCATAGTCGTTTGTCTCAAAAGTCCATTTATGAAGGTCGCCATATACGTTAGTAAAACTTGCGACTGCATTCATATAATCAGCCTGGAAATCACTTGGCTTGATAACGACACCACATGCTGAACGGAATGCTGAATAAACACCATTCTCGAACTTCTGCATATCGCTAAGGTTCTCCAACGCCAAATCCATAATCTGCTTGTCTGCTGGGTACTTATCCAACTCACACGAAGTGAAAGTCAAAGTACACAACGCGAATAATATTGCTAATTTTTTCATACTTATTCTTTTCTATATTTATGTTACACAATAATTAGAATGTAAGCTGAATACCTCCAACAAACTGACGAGAGTTAGGATAGTTGTTACCTGGCTGTGAGAGGTTAGAGTCAACCTCAGGATCAAAGCCTGTGTACTTAGTGAATGTCAAGAGGTTACGTGCTGTGAAGTAGAAACGTACTCCCTGCAAGAAACCAGTCTTAGCCATCCAGTTGCGTGGCAACTCATAACCTACTGTCAAGTTCTTCAAACGAATGAAAGAAGCATCCTCCAAAAGAATTGAATCGAAGTAAGCATCCTCAGTACCAAACTTACCGAACATTGATACATCACCTGGCTTCTCCCAACGATCAAGAAGTGCCTTATCACGGTTGAAGTAGCTATAGCTATCCATCAAAGAATAAACACGGTCGTTGTTGATCATATACTTCTTAGCAACCCAAGAGAAATCAGCAGCAATGCTAATACCCTTCCACTGTGCATTCAAACCAAAACCTCCTACCATAGGTGGAACATATGACTTACCCTGAAGCTCAGAAGTTGCCTGTGAGAAATCCTTAGTCTGACCACGCTCACCTGTTACAGGGTCAACTGTAGCCCAAAGAATGTTACCATCCTCAGGATCAACGCCCAAACGTGTCTGCATATAGAACTCGTTAGCATCGTGACCAACCTTGTAGCACAAACCATAATCTGGCAATGCATACTCATCATAACCGTTGAAGAGAGCTGTAATCTTGTTCTTATTGTAGTTGAAGTTAGCGTAGAGGCTTACCAACCACTCCTTTGTACGAACGACATCACCACGCAATGTTACATCGATACCGCGGTTAAGCATACCACCAACGTTCTTTGTACCCTCAGAGAAACCTGATGTTGCAGGATAAGGGATATCCATCAACATATCAACAGTCTTACGGTTGTAGAACTCGAAGTCAACAGTCAAACGATCCTGCCAGAAACCTGCGCTGAAACCAGCTGTAAACAACTTCTGAGTCTCCCAACCAAGCTCATCATTCTGAGTTGTGTTGATTACAAGACCTGATGCATCACCATAAGTTGATGAACCAACCAAACCAAGAGGTGCGTAGTTACCGATAGCAGCGTTACCCTGTGTACCATAAGATGCACGAACTGTCAAATTGCTCAACCAGCTAACATCCTTCAAGAAATCCTCACGCAAAGCATCCCACTTACCACCTACTGACCAGAAGATAGAGCCACGGTTCTTTGCACCAAAACGAGAAGACTCATCGTAACGAACTGATGCATCTACGTTATACTTGCGGTTGAAGTTATACTCAAAACGAGCAAATGCAGAGTTGAATGCATACTCAGAGAAGCTATCTTCGATAGAAGGAGTACCTGTACCATTGTTCCAAGTAAGCATGTTGTCTGAAGTCTGACCTGAAAGTGTACCATAGAGGCCCTCTCCCTTGTACATTACAGACTCGTGACCTACCAAAGCATAGATATTGTGCTGCTCGTTGAATGAACGCTGGTAGTCGATAGTGTTTGTATAAGTGATTGTGTAAGAATTATTAGCCCAACGATCAACATAACCCTTACCATTACCCTCTGGGTAAGAAGGCAACTTCTTATCCTCAGCTGTGTAGTTCCAAAGGTCAACACCCACCTGAGACTTGATGTTCAAGTTCTCGATTGGAGTAAACTGAACAAAGCCAGTTGTGTTAAGCTGGAGTGTGTTACCCTTATAACGATAGTACTTGTTACGAAGTTTTGGGTTCATATAACCAAGGAAGTTGTACCAAACCTCTTCACCATTCTCATCGTATGGAGTATCCCAAGTTGGCCACAAAATAGCCGCGAACGCTGGAGAAGTATTAGTATAAGAACCGTAACCCTGAGTCATCTGAGAAAGCTGACGCTCGTCATAACCGATAGATGTGTTAGCACCAATCTTGAACCACTTCTTAGCCTGTGACTCTACGTTTGTACGGAATGAGTACTTGTGAACGCCAGAAGCGTAGTCAGTACCCTGCTGATCCATGAACATACCTGATACATAGTATGAAGTATTCTTTGAACCACCTGATACAGACATATCTACCTGATACATAGGAGCCTTGTAATCGTAGAAATACTCACGCCAGTTTGTGTTATGACCCAAATTAGCAATATACTCACCAGCACCAGCACCAAGAACTGCATCAAGAATACCATACTTGTTCTGGTAAGCAACCAACTCAGAACCTGACATCATGTTATAACGGTCATGAGCTGGCTGTGAGATACCATACTGTGCGTTGAAAGTAATGGTAGCCTCGCGATCACGCATACCGCGCTTAGTGGTGATGTAGATAACACCGTTAGCAGCACGTGAACCATAAACTGATGTTGCAGACGCGTCCTTCAACACGTTTACAGTCTCAATGTCATTAGGGTTCAACATGTTCATTGTGCTAGCAGAAATAGGAGCACCATCCAAAAGAATAAGTGGAGTGGCACCTGCTGTCAACGAACCAACACCGTGCAAGCGGATTGAAGATGCCTCAGTAGGCTCACCTGATGAAGTGAAGACCTGCATACCTGAAACCTGACCCTGCAAAGCATCAGCTACGTTAACTGTAGGCTTGTTCTTCAACAAGTCACCATCTACCTTTGAGATAGAACCTGTGATAGAACCTACCTTGTTAGCTGAACCGTAACCAATGACAGAAACGCTCTCGATTGCAAGAGCATCCTCCTTCATTACGATACGGTAATGAGTTTGTGCACCTAACTGAATCTTCTGCGACTCATAGCCGATAAAAGATACGTTAATTGCCGCATTCTTTGGCGCCTCAATAATGAAAGAACCATCCAAACCTGAATTAACTCCAACATTAGAGCCTTCAACGAATACGGTTGCACCCACAACAGGCTTATTTGTCTCATCAACAATAACGCCTGACACTCGCACGTTCTGTGCAAATGCTACGAAGCAAACTGCAAGAACAGCAATGATAGAAAGTACAATTTTTCTAACCATAAGCATTAAATTTTTGATTAAATAATATATGTGTATTTATTCACTCTTCCTAAAATGAAAAATACAGTGACAAAGATACGTGTAAAAAAGCTAATTAACAAGAAAATTTAACATTAATTTAACATTCTTTAATAATAGGAGCCTATTTTGACCGTTTTATTCATATTTATAAGATATTTTCGCGGAAAACTTTCATTTCGAAAGCAATATTTTTATGTAAATTATTGCATATTTTATGCATAATATGCAATATTAGGGTATTTTAAGCCTTAACACTTCCTTAGCGATGAAAAATATTTGCAAAAATCTCTATATTCCACAACAATTTTCTAACACAAACATCCAAATGAATAGTATGCAGAACGTAACTTCACGGCAAAAATGGCAAAAAAAAATGTGACTTTAGAAAGTACTAAAGTCACAAAAGCAGAGATACATATATTTATATATATTATTTACGTCGCACTATCACATGTTCAAGTAACACAACTAAGACAACACCCATCACAAAACCATTACCAACGATGGGGCGTAAAATAGAAGGTATCACATCCACGGGAATACTTCCAAAAATCAGCGCCGACATAACAGGCAGACCTACAACAAGACAATCTTCAAACCCCTTCGCCTGACCACTAGAAGTCATCATAGAAAAAGATGCCGCTAGTTGCGTTCCCATGAGGTAGAGCAATATAACACCAATAACCGTATTAGGTATAGCAGACAGGACGGCTATACAATCAGGGACAAAAGCACACACAATCAACCCCACACCTGCAGGTACCAATGCATAACGTGATGCACATGACGACGAGGCTATCACACCTGGTGACATCGAATAATTCACGGGACCAATCACGCCCAATGCACCAGCCAAAATATTAAAAACACCCGTCACACCTACACCTTGGCGACAACGCTTTTGCATTTCATCGGCTTGCAGGATTCCTCCAAGTGCCTGAATAGAGCCTACATCATTAATAAGCAGTGCTACATAGCAGAACAAGAATGCAACAATCATACTACCATCAAACTCCAATGCGGTTAGCAATATCTCGCCTTCTGAAGTTCTATAATTACTTACAGCATCCATAAAACCACCGTAAACCAAGTAGTACACCACACATCCCACAACAAGACACCCTGGCACGAGCAACGACTTGGCAACACCTCGCAGTCTCACAGCCGCAAGTGCCATCAAAGGCAAGCCCAGCAAAGTAAAACACAAGCCAAACCCATGACGAGCTTGCTCACCGACGGGGAAAATCAGATTCTTTATAGTCGTAGAAAGCGTGAAAGCGATGAGCATCAAGATAACCATCACTATGCGAGGCGTGAAAACTCGTTGCACATGTTCTAAAATACGGCTCATTGACAGCAATGTCATAGCAATACCACCTATTAATACCGAAGTATATATTTTATTGACATTCACCTCATTACCCTGTACAGCAAGAGCTGTGATGATACCTACAAGCAGTACAGCAGCGGGCCCTACGACGATTGGCATACGATGACCCCAAAACACCTGCACTATTGTAGCAACTCCCATAAGTGCAAATACCTTTTGGGCATACAATACTCGCTCGGCAGGCGAGCCCACAGCTATGAAGAGCGATGTTATAACCACCGCTACAGCCAATACAAACCACTGCATACTATACAGCATCAGTTCCTTTGCCTTGGGACGATCGTTTAGTTTATATCTTAACTCCATAATAAATCTGTTTTTACATTCGACGGCAAATATACTTCATCGCCGACTAAGAAACAAAAAAAGCTGCCAATTTGATATAACTGACAGCCTTAAAACCAATTCTACAATTATTTACCGAGCAAGCGATTTGCCTCAAGGGGGTTATCGGTGGTAATATAATCCACGCCCTTGTCTATAAACCATTGTAACGTTGCTGTATCATTCACTGTCCACACATTCACCTTCATACCAAGGTTATGACACTGCTCTATCCACTCAGGATGAGCCTTCAGTACATTGACATTATAATCAATACCCGTATATCCCAACTCATGACATTGGGCAGGGGTCAAATCACCATTAAGATAAGCAATCTGAGTCCTTTTCGGTGCATACTCAACGAGCGCATCGCACACATACTTACTAAAGGCTATATACTCCACTCTCTTGCGTAATTTATAACTCTTCACCGCATTAAGGATATTTTTTACTACGCGTAATTCCTGTTCTGGTGTTGGATGACTCTTAATTTCGATAATTAACTTTGTGGTTTTGCTCTTTTTCGCTTGTTCGAGATACTCATCCAACGTAGGGACTGTTTCGCCATTTGTTAATGGCAGATTTCTAATTTGTTCAAATGTCGCCTTTTGCACATTCTTAATATCACGATGTGACATTCCATGGATAGCAATCAAAACACCGTCAGATGTCTCGTGAATATCCACCTCGGAGCCATACACGCCCAACTCCTGAGCATTCTTCAACGACGAAATTGTATTGTCATAAGAGTTCCCCTTTGCATGAAAACCGCGATGAGCAATAACCTGAGTTTGCGAAAATGCCACACCCGACATACACAAACAAATTAATAGAGAGATTAATTTTTTCATTATATTAGATTCTTTAAAAAATTCAAGGTTTACAAATATAGCAAAATCAATATAAAATCAACAATATCCTTCCCAAATAATTCATATACCCGCATAAAAATTTACTTTCACACCTGTAACTTTTACATATTCTCATAACTAATAGCAAATAACCCTATACAAACAAAGATTTTTCCAATTTTTGGTATCAAAATATCAAATATTTTTTCTAAATTTGCGTGATTACTATATGCAAATAAACAAAACAAATTAAATATATTACTATGGAAAGCAAATATTCTCTTCCTTATGATGGTGGAATTATCATGGAGGGCACCCCTCAGGATATTATCCATCGATATGAGAAAATTCCTACATCAATATTTGACACCGAAAATTTGGGTGCCGAATATGTTGCTGACGAAATCGTAAAGGCTATCAATGCCCATGATGCTCACAAGGTTAACCGCCCATTTGCGCTTGGTTTAACCACTGGACGTACTCCTCTTGGATTATATCAGCAACTAGTAAAGCGATATGAGGCAAAAGATGTATCATTCCAAAATGTTGAAGTTTATAGTCTTGACGAGTTCTACCCTATTAAGACAACCGATCAGCAAAGCCGCAACTATCGCATTCATGAGGATTTCATCAATTTGGTTGATATCAAGTCTGAGAACGTACACCTCATCGATGGCACTATCCCTACAAACCAAGTAACACAGTACTGCGCCGAGTATGAGCGCATGGCTCGCAACATCGATATCATGGTTATTGGCATGGGCGAGCAGGGTCAGGTTGGTTTTAACGAGCCAGGCACCTATGCAAAATCTGTAACGCGACTTGTGCAGCTCACATATCAGTCACGCAAGCAACAGGCCAGCATATTCCACGGTGCAGAGAACACACCTAAAATGGCAATCACAATGGGTCTCAAGACAGTTATGAATGCCAAGCGTATAATCCTTATGGCTTGGGGTGAAGACAAGGCCAACACCCTACACAAAGTCGTAGAAGAGGATTCGACCCGACTACTACCAGCATCTATGCTACAAAATCACCCTGCAATTGAGGCTGTTGCTGATACAGCTGCTGCAGAGTACCTCACAGTCAAGAACACGCCATGGGTTGTAGGCCCTTGTGATTGGACCCCTCGTTTGGTACGAAAAGCTGTTGTATGGTTGTGCGAAGTAGTCAAGAAACCTATCTTGAAACTCACTTATCAGGATTACATCACAAACTCATTGGGTGAGATGTTGGATGTAGTAGGCATGGAGTACAGCGATGTAAATATCAAGGTTTTCAACGACTTGCAACACACAATCACTGGTTGGCCCGGTGGAAAGCCTAATGCAGACGACTCAACTCGTCCCGTAGCTTCTACACCATATCCAAAGCGTGTGATTATCTTCTCACCTCACCCTGACGATGATGTAATCTCAATGGGTGGTACATTCATTCGTCTTGTTGAGCAAGGTCACGACGTACACGTAGCATACCAAACATCGGGCAATGTTGCCGTTCATGATGATGTAGTGATGCAGCATATTGATTCTGCTCGTGAGCTCGGCTATGGCGACCGCGTAGAGGAGGTCAAGAACATTATCGCATCGAAAAAGAAGGGTGAGCCTGAGCCACGTCCATTACTCGAGCTTAAGGGAGCCATTCGTCGTGCCGAAGCTCGTGCAGCTGTACGATCATTTGGATTAAACGCCGACACTAACGCACACTTCCTTAACCTACCGTTCTACGAAACTGGTGGCATCAAGAAGGGTGAGCGCACAGATCGTGATATTGAGATTATAACTGAACTCTTGCAGCAGGTGAAGCCTCATCAGGTTTATCTTGCAGGTGATTTGGCTGACCCACATGGCACACACCGCGTATGTACAGAGTCTGTATTGGAAGCTCTCTACCGTTTGAAAGCACAAGGAGAGAAGTGGATTGAAGAGTGTGTAGTATGGCTCTATCGTGGAGCTTGGATGGAGTGGGAGATTGGCATGGTGGATATGGCAGTACCATTGAGTCCCGAGGAACTTATCAAGAAACGTCATGCCATCTATCGTCACCTTTCACAAAAAGACATTGTTCCATTCCCAGGTGATGACAGCCGCGAGTTCTGGCAGCGTGCCGAAGAGCGCACACAAAACACTGCACGCCTTTACGATTTGTTAGGTATGGCAGAATATCAGGCTATTGAAGTATTTGTTAAAATGAAAATATAATCATGAGAGTTATTATTGAGAATACAGCGGCCGAGGCTGGTCGTTGGGCAGCAGAATATGTTGCAGCGCAAATTAATGCAAAGGCTGCGGTAAGCAGCGAGCCATTCGTATTGGGTCTTCCAACAGGTTCTACCCCACTTGGCATGTACAATGGCCTTATTGAGCTTTACAAGGCTGGCAAGGTATCGTTTGCTAATGTTGTTACATTCAACATGGATGAGTATGTAGGTCTGCCTGAGGAGCATCCTGAGAGCTACCACTCATTTATGTGGAATAATTTCTTCTCTCACATCGACATCAAAAAAGAGAATGTAAATATTCTTAATGGCAACGCCGAGGATTTGGATGCAGAGTGTGCCGATTACGAAGCCCGCATTGAGGCCGCAGGTGGTATCGACCTCTTTATCGGCGGCGTAGGTGAGGATGGTCACTTGGCATTCAACGAGCCATTCTCTTCTCTCAATTCACGCACACGTATCAAGACTCTTACCGAGGATACAATCATCGTAAACTCTCGTTTCTTCGATAACGATGTAAATAAAGTTCCAAAGTTGGCTCTTACAGTCGGCGTTGGCACAGTTTGCTCGGCTAAGCAGGTTATGGTATTGGCTCTTGGCCACAAGAAGGCCCGTGCCGTACAGCAATGCGTAGAGGGTGCGGTATCACACGCATGGACTATCACAGCATTGCAGATGCATCCAAAGGGCATCCTGGTTTGCGATGAGCCAGCAGTTGGCGAGCTCAAGGTAAACACATACCGCTACTTCAAGGATATCGAGAAGGGTAACCTATAAGTATAAACAATTAACACCCAATGTTATGTCATCAACACCTACACCTCACATCGGCGCACAAATCGGAGATATTGCCGACAAGGTAATTATGGCTGGCGATCCGCTGCGCGCCAAATTTATGGCAGAAAAATACCTTGATTCCCCCATACAGTTCAACAACGTGCGAGGTATGTTGGGTTTTACGGGCTTCTACAAAGGAAAGAGAGTGTCGGTAATGGGACATGGTATGGGTATTCCTTCGATTGGCATCTACACCTACGAACTCTTCAACTTCTACGGTGTAAAGAAGATTATCCGCACAGGCTCGGCCGGGGCTTATCACCCTGACCTTAATTTGGGGGATATTGTCATCGGTATTGGCGCTTGTACGGATTCCAATTACGCAGCTCAATATAACCTGCCGGGTGTATTCTCTCCTACTGCCGACTTTGCTATGGCGCGTGCCGCCGTTGAGAAGGCAGAGAGCATGAGCGTGGAATACAAAGTGGGAAATATTCTTTCGAGCGACGTATTCTACGGCGATGATGGCGAGCGTTGGAAGCAGTGGCAGAAAATGGGCGTTCTGGCAGTAGAGATGGAGGCGGCGGCACTCTATATGAATGCGGCGCGTAGTGGCAATCAGGCACTCTGCATCTGCACAATATCCGACTCGTTGGTTCACGGCACAGCTTGCAGTGCCGAACAGCGTCAGACAAGTTTCACCAATATGATGGAAATTGCATTCGACATCATATAATATAAGCCACACAAGGCACATATGAACAAAGAAACGGGCACAATAATTGCTCGTTTTTTTGTTATGTTATAAATATTTTTTAACTTTGGATAAAACAACAAACAATCACTACACTATGAAAAATATCGTTGTAATTGGAAGTAGTAATACCGATATGGTTGTAAAGACATCACACCTCCCTGTTGGAGGCGAAACGGTTCTTGGTGGCGATTTCTTCATGAATGCAGGAGGTAAAGGGGCAAACCAAGCCGTTGCGGCTGCTCGTTATGGGAATAGAGTTGTATTTGTAGCCAAAACAGGAAACGACCTCTTTGGCGAACAAGTAAGAGCATCAATGAAGCAGGATGGAATTATTACCGACTATGTGTTCATTGACGAAGAACATCCATCAGGAGTGGCTCTAATTACCGTAAATCAGGAAGCTGAAAATTGTATTGTTGTAGCAGGTGGCGCCAATATGTACCTTGGGAAAGAGGATATAGACAAAGCGCATGACGAAATTATAAATGCCAATGTGGTCTTAATGCAGCTGGAAACCCCAATACCTACGGTGGAATATGCCGCACACATGGCCTCCGAGGCGGGAGTCCGTGTCATTCTCAATCCGGCACCAGCGCCTTCACAACCTCTTAGTAAAGAACTCATTCGGGATTTATATCTTATCACTCCCAATCGTAGCGAAGCATCTCGCCTGACGGGCATAAATGTAAAAGATTTGGCGACTGCTCAGCAAGCAGCCATTGCACTCTATGAAATGGGAGCGAAAAATGTAATCATCACTCTTGGAAGCGAGGGTTCGCTAGTGTATGATGGCAAAATCATGATGCGCGTTGAGGCCGTAAAAGTCGATGCTATCGATACCACTGCAGCCGGAGATACATACAATGGAGTCTTGGCAAGCGTCATTGCAGAAGGCAAGAGCCTTATTGACGCAGTCCACGAAGCAACCATAGCTGGAGCCATCAGTGTGACCCGCATGGGTGCACAGCCAGCGGCACCAACTCGCCAGGAGATAAAGAATTTCAAGAAAACCAAGTAATAACTATTAAACACAACCTATTATGTTTATCGTAAACAGTTATCTTTTGGCAGTCGTATTCTGCTTTATCACCATGCTATGCTGGGGTTCATGGGGAAACACTCAAAAGCTGGCAGGCAAGACATGGCGTTATGAGTTATTTTACTGGGACTATGTCATTGGCATGGTACTTTTCACCCTACTACTCGGCTTCACAATGGGTAGCATAGGTAATGAAGGTCGCCCATTTGTTGAAGATTTGATGCAGGCCGACAGGGCTAATATTTTGAGCGTCATCTTGGGTGGTGTTATCTTCAATGCTTCCAATATCTTACTCTCAGCCTCAGTTTCATTGGCCGGATTGTCAGTTGCTTTTCCACTTGGCGTGGGTCTTGCACTGGTTTTGGGCGTTATCATCAACTACATTGGCGCTCCCAAGGGCGATCCTATTATGCTCTTTACTGGTGTTGCTTTGATAGTAATTGCTATCATATGTAACGGCATTGCCTCAGGCCGAATGAACAAGGGAAGCGAAGAGAGCAAGTCAAATCGCAAAGGTATCATCCTCTCGATGGTAGCTGGTGTATTAATGTCGTTCTTCTATCGTTTTGTAGCCAAGGCTATGGACTTGGATAACTTCGAACAACCAACTGTAGGTATGCTTACACCATACTCTGCAATTTTCATCTTCTCAATTGGAGTTTTATTAAGTAACTTTATCTTTAACACATTTGTTATGCGTCGTCCATTTGTGGGTGAACCTGTAAGTTACAAGGAGTATTTCAATGGTTCATTCTCGACTCATTTAGTAGGTGTATTAGGAGGTTGTATCTGGTGCTTAGGTACGGCATTTAGTTACATTGCTGCAGGCAAAGCAGGTGCTGCCATATCATACGCCTTGGGGCAAGGCGCCCCTATGGTTGCAGCTATCTGGGGTGTATTCATTTGGAAAGAGTTTAAGGGTAGCGACAAGAAGACCGATATACTCCTAGCTATCATGTTCCTCTTCTTTATTGCAGGTTTGGGAGCAATTATCATCTCTGGTGGTAATTAATCTATACATATATCATTATCATAACGGCCTCAT
>JAGBTO010000012.1 GCA_017631285.1 Alistipes sp. | reverse complement strand
GCCGTAATTTGCATATTTGCAAAATATTTCGTACCTTTGCACCCGATTTTGAACAACTGTATACAATGCTAAGTAACGCTGAACAACAAGAAATCCTACGTCGCAGAACCTTTGCGATCATCTCTCACCCGGATGCGGGTAAAACGACGCTCACCGAGAAACTCCTGCTCTACGGAGGTGCAATCCATGTAGCGGGAGCCGTAAAAAGCAATAAGATTCGCAAAACCGCCACCTCCGACTGGATGGAGATCGAGAAGCAGCGTGGTATCTCTGTGGCTACCTCTGTGATGGGTTTTGACTATAATAACTATCATATCAATATTCTTGATACCCCTGGTCACCAGGACTTTGCCGAGGACACTTTCCGTACTTTGACTGCGGTGGATTCAGTGGTTATTGTCATTGACTCTGCCAAAGGTGTCGAGACACAGACCCGCCGATTGATGCAAGTCTGCCGTATGCGCAAGACTCCTGTGATGGTGTTCGTCAATAAGATGGACCGTGAGGGTAAAGACCCATTTGATTTGATGGACGAGGTAGAGAGCGAACTCGGTATACATGTGCGCCCACTCTCATGGCCTATCAATAGCGGCGAACGATTCAAGGGCGTGTACAACATCTTCCAATCTACGCTTGATCTTTATACGCCAAATAAGACGCAAGTCACTGAATCATTGCGTTTTGACGATGTCAACGACCCACAGATTGCCGAGCTCGTTGGCGAACAAGATGCGCTCAAACTCCAAGAGGATTTAGAGATGATTGAGGGTGTGTATAATCCTTTCTCTCGTGAGGATTATTTGGCAGGCGACCTAGCTCCTGTGTTCTTTGGTTCGGCACTCAACACCTTTGGTGTGAAGGAACTCCTCGAGTGTTTTGTCCAGATTGCTCCATCTCCTCGTCCAGTGGAGGCACTAGAGCGTAAGGTAGAACCTATGGAAGATGGCTTCACGGCGTTCTGCTTCAAGATCCACGCCAATATGGACCCTAACCACCGTTCATGTATTGCTTTCTTTAAGATTTGTAGTGGTAAGTTCGTGCGTAACACCTATTATAAACACGTACGTGAGAACCGCCAGATGCGTTTCTCGGCTCCTACCTGCTTCATGGCTCAGCGCAAAGAGACGGTGGACGAGGCTTTTGCAGGAGATATTGTTGGTCTTCCAGATACAGGTAACTTCAAGATCGGTGATACATTAACAGCAGGAGAAAACCTCCATTTCAAGGGACTTCCATCTTTCTCGCCAGAGATGTTCAAGTATATCGAGAATGCCGATCCTATGAAGCAAAAACAACTCGACAAGGGTGTTAGCCAACTCATGGATGAGGGTGTGGCTCAGCTCTTTATCAGCCAGTTCAACGGTCGCAAGATTGTCGGTACGGTAGGACAATTGCAGTTTGAGGTTATCCAACACCGTTTGGAACATGAGTACCAAGCCAAATGCCGTTGGGAGCCATTGCAGATGTTCAAGGCATGCTGGATAGAGAGCGACAACGAAGCCGAACTGGAGATGTTCAAGAAACGCAAGGCGCAGTACATGGCCAAGGACAAAGAGGGCCGTGATGTCTTTATGGCAGATAGTGGCTATGTCTTGCAGATGGCACAAAGCGACTACAAGAACATCCGCTTCCACTTTACCAGTGAGTTTTAAGATCCAGTCTTATATACAAAAACGCCATTTATGTCTCGCACATAGGTGGCGATTTTTTGTGTACAATTGTTTGGAGGATTGAAAAATTATTTGTAACTTTGCAGTCGAAATAAATAGTACTTATTAAGTATGAACGAAGAAAACAAAATAATACTCTATCAAGACGATAACGAGATTACCCGTGTCTCTGTGCGCTTTGCAGATGAGGATTTGTGGTTGACGCAGAACCAATTGGCAGAGATTTACTGCACCACAAAGCAAAATATTAGTCAGCATATAGATAACATTATCAACGATGGAGAATTGGACGCAAATCGAACTGTAAAGGATTTCTTGATAGTTCGCCAAGAGGGTACTCGTCAAGTGCAACGAAACATTGCTCACTACAATCTTGATATGATTATTGCCTTGGGGTATCGTGTGCAATCGCAGGTGGCTACTCGTTTCCGTCGATGGGCTACCCAACGCCTGCATGAGTATATACAAAAAGGCTTTGCTATGGATGATGAACGGTTGAAGCAAGGTGGTAATCGCTATTTCCGCGAGTTGCTCCAACGTATTCGTGATATCCGCAGTAGCGAGCGCAATTTCTATCAACAGATAACGGACATCTATGCCACTTCGGTTGACTATGACCCTCGTAGCGAGATGACCAAACAGTTCTTTGCTACGGTACAGAACAAACTGCATTATGCTGTGCACGAGCATACGGCTGCCGAGGTTATTTATGAGCGTGTTGATAACGAGAAACCTTTTGTTGGAATGACTAATTTCAAGGGCAATTATGTGACCAAAGATGATGTAAAGATAGCCAAGAATTACCTTTCGGAATTAGAATTGCAACGTTTGAACTTATTGGTGTCTGGTTTCTTGGATTTCGCTGAGTTCCAAGCATTAGAGATGAATCCAATGAAGATGCAAGATTGGATAAAGGCTCTGGATGGTCAGATTATCGCGCACAGACGCAAAGTACTTGAAGGTAAGGGTGCTGTTAGCCATCAACAAGCGATAGAGAAAGCGGAGCACGAGTTTGAAATATACCGCCAATGCGAGATGCAGATGCTGGAGAGTGACTTCGACCGTGAGATGAAGAAACTAAAAGAAACTACTTCCCAACAATCTCTAGGCTTTTCCGAATAGTTCTATATATTGAATTATCCAGAATTTTCAGAATCTTTCATATTAACATTTGTATTATTGCAAAAAAAGTTGTAATTTTGCAGTCACTCCTAAAGTATCAACCGAAAAAAATAGTTGTTATATTAGGATTTCAATGAACAATGTGAAGGATATACACAATAAGGATTATTCCGTTGTGTAAACATTCAGGGTGGTACGGATATATAGCCATTTTTTTATATAAAATCCAAATAAATCAGACATAACATTATTTTCGGCACAACTTTCGGCACGCGAAAACTTTTTTCTAAGAATATCCTCATTGACAATGAGAAAGGTTTTTGAAATAGATTTCCACGGACTTTTTATGTGACATTTTGATTTGTCCGCAGAAAGTTCTTGGAAAATAGCAACAAGATTGTAAGTTGCTTATTATCAATGTTTGCTTACATTTTTTCTTTAAAAGGAATTTTAAGAATTTAGGGAATTTAGGGAACTTTTAAAATTCCTTAAATTCCCTAAGTTCCCTGCTATTATTTATAACTATTCGATCTTGGTTATCTTATCTTTCCCGTGACCACCCCGTGACCACCTAAATGTGATGAGCATAGGATAAGCAAGAGATATGAATCACATACTAATCACATACTAATCACATAGTAATAGCATAGTGAAGGTAGCATATAAACCCGTTATGAACCCGTAATTGTTAGTTGATAGTTGACAATTAATAGTTAATGTTTTCAGATTAAATTTATGTTCTATAATTGTTTATTTGCGTATGTCAAAAAAAAACATTACCTTTGCACCCTGAATCGCGATAATAATCAAAACACAATACAACAATGAAGAACATTAAGTTTCGTTTAACTGTAATGAATTTCCTCGAATTTGCTGTTTGGGGAGCGTATCTAACTTCTATGGGAACATACCTTGCTTCGCATGGTATGGCTACCAATATCGGCTGGTTCTATTCCATCCAAGGTATCGTAAGTCTCTTTATGCCTGCACTCATGGGTATCGTGGCTGACCGCTGGATACCTGCACAAAAAGCATTGAGCCTCTGTCATGCTCTAGCAGGTACTTTTATGATTGCTACTGGTGCATACGCACTTATGGCAGGTGAGGGTGTACAGTTCGCCACACTCTTCTCACTCTATACTGCTTCTGTGGCATTCTTTATGCCTACTTTGGCTCTCAGTAACTCTGTGGCTTACACCGCTTTGACCCAAGCTAACCTCGATACAGTAAAGGCTTTCCCACCTATCCGTGTGCTCGGTACAGTAGGTTTTATCGTAACCATGTGGGTGGTGGATCTGTGCGGTTTCCAAGCTACTCCTAATCAATTCCTTGTGAGTGGTGGCTTGAG
>JAGBTO010000011.1 GCA_017631285.1 Alistipes sp. | reverse complement strand
TCATCCTGAGCCAGGATCAAACTCTCCATTGTAAAAAATTATAATGTATTGTTAGAGTCCTGACTACTTCATATTCTATTAAAGAATTGACAGATAAATACTACATTTTCTCTCTTGTTATACCAGTAAATCAAAGAACCATTTGAAAAACCACTTCTCAAAATTTCGAAGCGGAAAGTGGTGCAAAGATAAAGCATCTTTTTTAAACCACCAAATTTTTCAAGAACTTTTTTGCAACTTTTTTTTAAGTTTCTTTTTCTTCAACAGTTTCAAGCCTTAAGCTTGTCACCTTTTAGTCGAACTTTAAGAACTTATTTCCTGATTGCGGATGCAAAGGTAGGTATTATTTTTACACCTGCAAACTTTTCGCAATATTTTTTTACACAATTTTGAATTTTTCTTAAAAATGGCCATTTATACCTATATTTATTATATATAGGGCTACCATACAAGACAAAATCTTCATTCAAATGATTAATTAATAAAAATCTATTATCTTTGTGAAAGTAAAACCTAACAAACAACAATATGAAAAATTTCATTCTCAACAAAAGACTTTTTATGCTTGTTGCCGCTGCTGCTCTATTCTATACATCGGCATTTGCTGCAAAGCCAGAACAGAAGTTGCCAAAGACCATTAAGATGAGTAAGGAGCAACTCATGGACAAAATCAAAGGCGCATGGGCAGGACAGGTGCTTGGTTGCACATACGGAGGCCCAACCGAGTTTCAGTATCGAGGCCGCATGATTGGCGATGACCGCCATATTCCTTGGGGCGAGGATATTGAGCAAGTATCTAAAATGATGAAGCGTGTACCTACGCTCTACGACGATATATACATGGACCTCACATTTGTGGGTGTGTTCGACCGCTTAGGCATTGATGCCCCACTCGATTCATTGGCCAACGCCTTTGCGTATGAGGGTTATGCACTCTGGCATGCTAATCAGGCTGCTCGTTACAACATCCTGCGCGGCATCAAGGCTCCAATGTCGGGTCACTGGACAAACAACCCACACGCTGACGATATCGACTACCAGATTGAGGCTGACTATGCAGGTATCATGGCTCCAGGTATGCCTAACGCTGCATCGAAGGTTTCCGACAAGGTGGGTCACATCATGAACTACGGCAACGGCTGGTACGGTGGTGTGTATGTTGGCGCTATGTACTCGTTGGCATTCGTTACTGATGACATCGAGTTCATCGTACGCGAGGGTTTGAAGTCAATCCCAGCAAAGAGCTCGTTCTACAAGTGTATGGTTGACGTAATTGACATCTACCACGCAAATCCAAACGACTGGCGCAAGGGCTGGCAGATTTTGGAGGATAAGTGGGGTCACACCGACATCGGTTGCGGCGAGGGCGCACTCGACCCACTCAACATCGACGCAATGATTAACTGCGCCTACATTCTCTTCGGTTTGCTCTATGGCGAGGGCGATTTCTATAAGACTATCGACATCTCGACTCGCTGCGGTCAGGACTCTGACTGTAACCCAGCATCGGCTGCGGGTATCCTTGCAACAGCAAAGGGCTACAACTGGATTCCAAAGGATTGGATTGAGCCTTTGAAGAAGGGTGAGGACATCAACTTCGCATACTTGCCATACTCGCTCAACACAACTTACAAGATGAGCTTCGACCAGGCACTCCAGATGATTGAGCGCAACGGTGGCGTTGTGACCGAGAACGATGTAACAATCAAGGTTCAGAAGCCTAAGGCAGTACATTACGAGGTTAGCTTCCCTAACTTGCAGCCAGCAGAGCGCAAGCCTATCAAGATTCAGCTCGACAAGAACCCATTTACCTATGAGGCTGACTGTGCAGGTATCCTGTTCAATGGTTTCGTGAAGGGCCCAGGCAAATATGTTGCAGAGCTGGAGATGTATGTTGACGGCGAGTTGGCAGAGTCATTCACAATGCCTGTAAGCTACCGTTTACGTCGTCTGGACGTATATTGGAACTTCGAGCTTAAGCCAGGCAACCACACATTCGAGCTTCGCTGGTTGAACCCTGAGGAGGGCACATCAATCGACGTTGTAGATGTTGTGCTTTACAAGAAGGTGAAGTAATCCTGAGCGCTACAATAAAGACCTCGCAATCACTTGCGAGGTCTTTTGTTATTTACACCTGTGGACGTTGCATTAGCCATATCACAATAGCCACAATAACAATTAGAGCAATTATTAGGCTTTATTCCGGTTACTTAAAAAGCATACTTGATAACATCTCTCTTGGTGTTTATTGTATCCCATAGAACATGATCATCATAACACTTAATAATAAAAGAGCTATGGAGTAAAGATAAAATATTGTTTTTATAGTCTTTAGTGTAGATATAAATTTTATTTTATGTTGCGGTGTCCAGATTAAGCCAACTGAGAGACATGCACAAAATATATTAGCTATGAATATTACGACGAGTACAGTTGGGATTTGCTTTCCCATCAGTTGAACACTCAGTGGTAGAAGGAAGGATATAATAGCAATTATTCCACTTGTGTTTTTCTCTACTGTAATTACTCTCCCCTCATGCCACTTAAATAACTCATCCTTTTTAATCTTTTCCGTATCATTATATCTACTGAAGTAGAGATTTGAAATTAGAAAAATATTACCTAATGCCCAAGGGAAAAAATATATAGATTGAGAGCTTGGCAGCACCTTTAAATACATCATATATAGAATAAATAGGTTCCAGATGATAGTTGCGATATAATAAAGAATGGAACTACTTTGTATATATAATTCTGATAAATTAGAGAATGTAAAACTTCTCTTTGGAGCACAATATTTATAAGCAAGGTAACCGCATGTTTGTAGAAGGATATAATTCGATAGTGTCCATGTTATGATATAGTCAAACATTAAATCGTTTGGGACACCACTCCATATAGCCGAACTTATACTTGCTATCAGTGATGGTAGAGTTGCGATTAATATAGTAAAATATACTCTATCAATATCCTTTTCGACAAGCGACTTTATTAGTGTAGCACAACAAATTATACCCGCGAAACCATATAGTACTGTATTGGTTGTGTTTTTAGCCCATATATTATATATAATATACAGAATGAATGATATGAAAAGGAAGAAATTATAAATAGATAATGAAAAAGTTGCTGGGTGTTTATGCTTAGCTCTAATTTTCGAGGCAAATAAATATGCGATTAATAGTAGCAAAAGTTGAATTATATTAATTGTACTATTAATCAAAAGGATCTTGTTTGGTAAATCAAGCATAGTTCCACAGATTATGAAAGTGCCAGCACCTACCATTAGCCCCCAAAACTTATAATACATTAATACAAAAAATAGAATAATTATTGTTATGTATAGAGGTTGGCTTGTGTAAAATATTGCGGTGTTGCTATTTAGTAGTAACGGAATAATGCTTGTTACTACCGAAATTAGTAACATAATTGATACATTAACACATACCCCAGTTGTTTTTATAGGGTAAGAGTCAGTAGCGGTTGTGTTCATATAGATAGGTTATATTAAATTAAAAAAGCCGCATCTGTATTTTGATGCGGCTTTTGTGTGCCCAGAATAGGACTCGAACCTACATGCCGTGAAGCACTCGCACCTGAAACGAGCGTGTCTACCATTTCACCATCTGGGCATCATTTCGATGTACAAAGGTAGTACTCTTTTTTTATTTCGCAACAAATTTCTCGAAAATATATGTTGCAAAAGCTAATATGCAGCTCGAAATCTAATCCTCATCAAATGCTCGCCACTGGAACAACAGCAGATATACAGCCGCCACACAAATATATGAGTCTGCAAGGTTAAATATCGCGCCAAAGAAATAGTTGTTGTGATCAACCAAGAAGTCTAACCAACCAGGAACACTATTCCACTGAAAAAGCGGGAAGTAAAACATATCAACTACCTTACCCATCAGGAACGTACTATACCCCTCGCCCAACGTAGCAACCGACAGTGGTGTCGAGGCCGTAAAAATCACTCCATAGAAGATAGAATCTAACAAATTACCCAGCGCACCTGCAAAAATCATCGCCAAGCCGACAAATACACCTTTGGGTGTCTCCTTACGTTTGCGGCCGAGGTAATGGATGTAATATCCCAGCAGAGCTATCATCACCACGCGAAACGACGTGAGCAACAACTTACCCCAATCAAAACCTCCCGCATTGGCTATCTGCATACCAAAAGCTGCGCCATTATTCTCGACAAAACGTAACTGAAACCATGGAAATATCTCTATCGCCTCGTCAATGCACAAATGCGTCTTGATCCATATCTTCAACATCTGGTCCAGCACAACCAACACCGCCACCAGCATTGCAACTTTTCTCAATTTCATACCTCACTCTATTTTACGCAAAGATACTAAAATTTTCCACAAAACAAACTATTGCTACAACGAAGAGGGGTGAGACGCGCTAATATTTGGTAGTTGCGCAAAAAAAGCGTAACTTTGTGTGATAATATGCCATATTGTATAGGTATGGCGCAAAACTGAATAAGATTATGGGATTTTTTGACCTTTTTAAGAAAAAGAAAGATAGTGCCGAGGTAGTGGCAACATCCGAGGAGCAGGCTGCCGCACAACAGGCTCAGGAGCAGGTAGAGGAGCAGCAGACCGAGGCTGAGAAGGAGGAGCTTTCATCGGGCTTGCAGAAGACCAAGGAGGGCTTTTTCTCAAAGCTCGCGCGTGCCGTGGCTGGTCGCTCGACCGTAGATGCCGACGTGCTGGATGACCTGGAGGAGGTGCTTATCACATCCGATGTGGGAGTGGAGACCACTGTGAAGATCATCAACCGCATCGAGGAGCGCATCGCACGCGACAAGTATATGAACACCTCGGAGCTCAACGCCATCCTGCGTGACGAGATAGCCTCGCTGATGGAGGAGTCGCACTCATCACAGCGCGATATGGGCCTGGAGGTGCAGGAGGGCACACCTTACGTTATGATGGTTGTGGGTGTGAACGGCGCCGGCAAGACCACCACCATAGGCAAACTTGCAGCACAACTCACCAAGGCAGGCCGTAAGGTATATATAGGTGCAGCTGACACTTTCCGTGCGGCAGCTATCGACCAGCTCGGCGTGTGGGCTGAGCGTGCGGGTGCTACAATGATACGCCAGGAGATGGGTTCTGACCCTGCTTCTGTGGCGTTCGACACCCTGAAGTCGGCTGTGGCAAACGGAGCCGACGTGGTGCTTATCGACACCGCAGGACGTCTGCACAACAAGGTGGGCCTGATGAACGAGCTCACGAAGATACGCAACGTGATGTCGAAGGTTATCCCCAACGCACCACACGAAGTTATGCTCGTACTGGATGGCTCTACGGGTCAGAACGCCTTTGAACAGGCACGTCAGTTTACACAGGCAACACAGGTTACATCGCTCACAATCACCAAGCTCGATGGTACAGCCAAAGGTGGCGTAGTGATTGGAATCAGCGACCAATTCCACATCCCTGTACGCTATATTGGTATTGGCGAGGGCATCGACCAATTGCGAATGTTCAACCGTCACGATTTCGTAAATGCCCTGTTCGGCGAAGGTAAGTAGGGATATGAAAACAATCAATGTCATAACACTCGGATGCTCGAAGAACACTGTTGACAGCGAACACCTGATGGCTCAACTCGAGGCTGCGGGCTACCAAATGTCAGCCGACGAGGAGCGCCTTAATGCCGACGTTGTGGTGATAAACACCTGCGGCTTTATTGGCGACGCGAAGCAGGAGAGCATCGAACTTATCCTGGAGGCTGTGGCGGCAAAGGAGGCTGGATTGATTGAGCAGTTATTCGTAATAGGTTGCCTAAGTGAGCGTTATGCCGACGAGCTTCGCAACGAAATACCCGAAGTGGACAAATACTTCGGTGTGAAAGATTGGGCAGCCATTGTCGAGGTACTGGGTGGCGAGCATAAGAAAGAGCTTGAAACCGAGCGCTGGATAACTACCCCATCACACTACGCCTACCTGAAGATTGCCGAGGGTTGCAACTGGCTCTGTGGCTATTGTGCCATTCCGCTTATCAGAGGCAAGCACACATCCATCCCTATGGAGCAAATCGAGGAGGAGGCACGAAAGTTGGCGGCACGCGGAGTTAAGGAGTTGATGGTCATCGCACAAGACACAACCTACTACGGCATCGACCTTTACGGCGAGCGTCGTCTAGCCGAGCTACTCACGCGCCTTTGTCGCATCGAGGGCATCGAGTGGATACGCCTGCACTACGCCTACCCTGCCGCATTCCCCGAGGATGTGATTGAGGTGATGGCGCGCGAACCAAAGATTTGCAAGTATCTCGACATACCATTCCAGCACATTTCCGACAATATGCTCTCGGCGATGAAGCGTCGCCACAATAAGGCCGAGGCTCTGGAACTTATCAAGCGTCTGCGCCGCCTTATCCCCGACATCGCATTGCGTACCACACTGCTAGTGGGTTACCCTGGCGAGACGGAGCAGGATATCAAGGAGTTGGAGGAGTTTGTGCGTGAAGTGAAGTTCGACCGTCTGGGCGTATTCCCTTACTCGGAGGAGGAGGGCACATACTCGGCTCTACACCTCAAGGATGATGTTGCAGAGGAGGTCAAGCAATACCGCGCCGACTACATTATGAAGATTCAAGAGCAGATTGCCCTGGACAACAACTTGGAACGCGTGGGTCGCACGATGAAGGTGATTGTGGACTCTCGTCAAGGTGACTATTACATCGCCCGCTCGGAATATGACTCGCCCGAGGTGGACCAAGAGATACTCATCCCTGCCCACCTGCGACAGCTTAGACGAGGCTGCTTCTACGAAGCTCGCATCACGGGAGCCGAAAATTTCGACCTCTACGGTGAGGTGATTGCCCCATGTAGCAACAAGTGCAAGAAATAGTATTTTTACACATTTCGATATCATACAGGCAGCAAAATTTGTAGAAAAAATAATTTTTTATTACTTTTGAGTGTTAAAACTGTAATTCCCCATCCAGTATGGCATGTAGAAGTATCATAACTCACATTCAAGCGCAAGCTGAAAGAGTCATTGCTCAAAATGAAAAACTTGAGAATGAACTCTTTGCACTCGTTGCTGAGCGTGATGCTATGAAGAAGCAGATGCGTGAACAGCAAGAGGAGATAATCGCCCTCAAAGCTGAGATTAAACGTCTGCGCCTTGCCGAGAGTTTGGGCGGGAATACAGCCGATAAAACAAAATCGCGTGCACGCATTAACTTATTATTGCGGGAAGTTGATAAGTGCATCGCCTTGCTGACAAAAACAGAGTAACATAGGACAATGGCAAAACAAAAGATACACCTCAAGGTGGGAGGTAAGCCCTACCAGATGAACATCGACAGCGATAAAGAAGAGATTTATCGTTTGGCGGAGCGTGAGGTGAATACAGCCATTACAAAGTTGCAAAATGTATTTGGAGAGAGTTTCAGCCTGCAAGATTGCTTAGCCATTGCAGCATTGCAATTAAGCATCAACAACATCACCATAACCAAGCAAAACGAGATGGGGAATGATGACCTTCAGGCACTCGATGCTCTGTCACAACGTTTAGACAAACATTTAAACAAAATAACCAAGTCTTCAAAATAGTTCCCTGCTAGGAAGAAGACCAAACCACGTTCTTTAGATACAAAATCTACCCGCATAGATTTCCTTATAGCTTTGCGAAACTGAACACTTATTACATTGGGTCAACTCTCGGTTTCTCAAAATCAGGCCTCAGCCCCTTCGGGGGAGTGTACGCACCAGTGGAAGGTTGCGAACTCCGGAGCCCCACACCTTGACTTATCGGCAGATTCGTCAAACAAGAAAAGGAACTTCTATGC
>JAGBTO010000107.1 GCA_017631285.1 Alistipes sp. | reverse complement strand
TATCGCCCATCACAACCGAACGGAGCGTTTTTCCCTCCACCTCGATTATGCCGTAGCCCATATAATTTGTGCCGGGGTCAATGCCCATGATGCGGTATGTCGCGTTGTTATCGGTCATGCGTTGAAATATTCTTTTACAAATATAAGCCTTTCTTTGCGTAATACAAAAAAATAGGCTACCAACCTTTTCTTGGTCAGTAGCCCATATCGCAATTGAATTATTGATTACTGGAGCAACTCGGCAATCTTCTTCTCCAACTCCTCACCACGCAACTGTGTAGCGATAATCTCGCCAGTAGCGCAGTCGATGAGGAAGTTTGCTGGGATTGAACTTACGGCATAGTCGTGACGTGCCTGATTGTCCCACATCTTAAGTGCGCTAACGTGAATCCAATCCAACTTCTTCTCCTCAATAGCCTTTAACCATGGCTCACGTGCGCGGTCGAACGATACACCATAAATCTCGAAGCCCTTCTTGTGGAACTGCTTGTATGTAGCTGTCAAATGAGGTACCTCAGCCATGCAAGGGCCACACCATGAAGCCCAAAAATCGAGTAAAACATATTTGTTAGCCTTATTCTCAATAACGCTCTTGAGTGAAACCTCCTTGCCGTCGGCATCCTTCTCTACGATGTCGATGTAAGGGTTGCCTGTCTGTACCTTCAAAGCCTGCTCGGCATTTGCCTTGGTCTTTGCGATACCCTCCTCAGCCTGTGCCTCTGCTGGCATAGCGGCAATCATATCGAGGATCTGCTGTGGCTCGAAGTAGTAGTAAGATCCCTTAAATGCGTTCAGACCCAAAATGTTGTCGATGTTCTCCTCGATAAATGACTTCTGAAGTGCGATGTAATCCTCCTCTGAGCCATTGTTCTGATGTAACTCCCACGCTTTGTTGTTGAAATCTGACTGCTTGTCGTTCAAGGTAGTACCTACTGCGCTGAATGAGCGGTGCTCTGGGTTGAGCTTCTTAATCACGATGTTGCCTGGCTCAACAAACATCTCAACAACAATCTCTGGACGAGTGTTAGGCTCACCGATTGTTACATAAGCAGCGTATGGAGTCTCAACCTCACCCTTCAATGTAAAGCTGTTGCCTACAATCTGTACAGAGTCGGTTCTTCCCTTCTCACCTACAAATGCCCACTTACCATCTACGAACTCCTCTGATGTACCTGTGATGGTGTACTTATTGCTTGTGCAGCTAACCAAAGCCGCAACAGCCATTGCAATTGCAAAAATCTTCTTCATTGTCTTTATAGTTTAATTATTTGTTAATCTCTTTTTCCAAAGCAGCTACTCGGCGACGCAACTCAGGCAACTCCTTAAACACTGCGAATGAACGGTGCCAATTGATGCCTGCAAGAGCTGGGCTACCGAAACGAATTTCGCCATCGGGTACATCCTTGTCAATACCTGACTGCGAGCCTACCTTAACGTAGTTTCCTATCTTCACGTGGTCGGCAATACCCACCTGACCTGCCAGGAAGCAGTTGTGACCCACCTTTGTTGTGCCAGCGATACCTGTCTGTGCCGATGAAACGGTATTGGCGCCAATCTCGACGTTGTGACCAATCTGAATGAGGTTGTCGAGTTTCACACCCTGGCGGATGATTGTTGAGTCGGTCTTGGCGCGGTCGATACATGTGTTAGCACCAATCTCTACATTATCTTCAATGATTACATTACCCAACTGAGGAATCTTGTCAAATGTGCCGTCAGGCTTTGGCAAGAAGCCGAAACCATCGGCGCCAATCACTGCGCCTGCGTGGATAATGCAGTTCTCGCCTACGCGGCAACCCTCGTAAATCTTTACGCCCGGATGGAGTGTTGTGCCTGCACCAATCTTCACTCCATCGCCCACATATACCTGTGGATAGATCTTTGCTCCAGAGCCGACCACAGCACCTGCCTCAATAACGGCAAAGTCACCTACGTAGCAATCCTCTGCTACGGTAGCTTTTTCGGAGATTGAAGCCAGCTTGCTGATGCCCTTCTTCTGAGGCTTCATGGCGTTATACATCTCAAGGAGCTTGAGAACAGCCACGCCTACATCGGGAAGTTTAATAAGTGTAGTCGAAACCTCCTGCTTTGGCTCGAAGTCATTGCCAACCAATACAATAGAAGCCTCTGTTGAGTAGATGTACTCCTCATATTTTGGGTTTGAGAGATATGTCAGTGCACCCTTCTTGCCACCCTCGATTGATGATACGGTGTGTACTGCTGCACTCTTGTCGCCGACTATTGTGCCACCCAATAAACCGGCAATCATTTCCGCTGTAAATTCCATATGTTGTATTTTTAATATTTAAACTCTATATAATTATTTAGCAAAAGTAGTAATAATATGCAATTATACAAAATCATTAGCATAACTATTGTTTGCCAGTGTATTTTTGTAAATCAACGCCTTGGGGGATGAATTCGCTCACGTCGTGTCCAAATTTTAGTAGCTCACGAACCATTGATGACGATACATCGGCAAGTTCGGGGGGAGTGAGTAGGATTATGGTTGTCAGAGTAGGGTACAGCCTTTTATTTGTCTGTGCCATTGTGCGCTCGTATTCAAAGTCAATAGTGTTGCGCACACCTCTGATAATAGCCTCGGCACCAATGCTTTGGGCAAAATCGCCTGTTAATGTCGAGTAGCTCATGCATTTGACACGAGGGTTGTCCTGATACACATTCTCTATCATCTGCATTCTGCTCTGGAGCGACAGCAGCGATTGTTTGCTCACGTTCTCGCCGATGGCAATTACCACCTCATCGAAAATTGTAAGAGCCTCTTCAACAAGAGCCTGATGCCCGCGAGTGAAGGGGTCGAATGAACCTGGGAAAATAGCTTTTTTCATAATATCTATCTGTGTCCGTTTTCCATTTCTTGGGCAAGTTGCTCGGTCAAAATTGCCATGTATGGGTGTTGGTTGATGTGTGCCATTGACGTTATCCCTTGCCAATTTAGTGCAAATACTTCGTCGGCATCTTTAATATGCTCGACGCTGAGAACCGTATGCTCTGTTTTAAGTCCCAACCTTAAGGCTGCTCGCTCCAGTATTTGCTGCTCGACTGAAGGCGTAGTGAGTTTAGGCATATAGAGCCTACGGTTTTTTATTACCATCAAAGGCTCTGAGCTGTCGATAACTATTTGCCCATCAGGTGAGGTCATAATCAAGTAATGTAACTCTCTTGCCTGTGCTATTTGCTGCATGAGATCGCGTGTTGCCACCATCGCCGAAGTGGGATATTTACCCAGCGGAGCATACGAGCAGATGAATGTTGTCTCATAACGCAGGCTGCGCATAACATATCCTTTATAAATTGATACCTCTTTTACACGTAGCGAATAATCACCTGAGGCGTATAATTCCAATCTTACGCAGGCCGATGTGTTGTGGGTTATGTGGTTGGTAACAAGGAGTTTTGTTATTAGTTGCTCTAACTCTTTGATTGATATGTGGCAGTGTAGTCCAAAGAGCTTGTCGGCTGCGTAGTCGATGATACGCAAGTGTTGTGCTATGTGTCGAGGCTTGTGGTCGAGGGTGTGTATGTCCTGAAAGACATACGTCTGGGGGGCGTGTTGCCGAAGTTGCAACTCGCCATTGTAGATGATGTATTCCTCGCCGTGAGCCATTTTACTGCATGAAAATCTTTAGTAGCAACTCTCTTAAAAGTTCGCCGTCATTCATTCCTCCGGTGTCAATACCCTTGCTCTTACCATCATATTGGCGCAAAAGACCTAAGATGTTGAATACTCGGCGGTTATCCCATCGCATAGCTTGCTGTTTTAATTCGCCTATGGCATAAATGTTACTCTTCTTCAATATACGCATAAGCTCCATGTCGTTAGGAAATGTCGCCTTGCGCTGTCGCTCTTGCCATCGCAAGTAGTTGATTATGAATAAATCACGGAATAATCCGTATAACGACATAATTGTTACCAGCAATGGATTATCCTTTGGGTTATGGGCAAAGTGGTCGGCGATATTCATAGCACGTTTTATATCTTGTACCGCCACAGCATTACATAACTCGAAATTGTTATAGTCTTTCGATATTCCTACATTCTGCTCTATATGCGCATCGGTAATCTCGATAGTGCCGGCAGGAAGTGATACCATTAGCTTATCAAGCTCGTTGGAAATCTTCGATATGTCGCAACCTAAGTGATCGGTGAGCATCTGTAATGCCTTAGGTGCTATTCGTAATCCTCGTTGAGCAATAAACTGCGAGAGCCAAGCCCCAATCTCGTAGTCACGTGGTCGCACCGACTCAAAGACAACACCCTCTTTCTGGCACTGCTTGTAGAGAGCTGAACGCTTATCTAAACTCTTCTCCTTGTGGCAGATTATGAGAATTGTTGTGGGCTGTGGTTTCGAGGTGTAGTGTGATAGTTTGTCTATTTGGCGCAAATGCTGTGCCTCTTTAAGGATAATTACCTCATAGGTGCCCATCATTGGCATTTGGCGACATAGATTTACTATCTGGCCTGCGTCGGCATCCTTACCATAAACTGTGATTTGGTTGAAAGCCTGCTCTGCTGGCGAGAGTATAGTTTGCGATAGTTGGTCGCATAGGATATCAATAAAATAGCTCTCTTCACCCATCAACAGATAGATGGGTGCAAACTGGCGCTTTGCGATTTGCTCTTTCAGCTGCATAGCATGAGCAACCGAATCCTTGAATTTCAAAGCCGATTTAGCCATTGGTAATCTCCTTAGTTATACAGAGCACATTCTCAGTGTCTTTTGTAATACAAAATCTATCGTCAATGCGTCGTCCAACGAGCCATGCAATTTCTCCTTTGCTGAGCATAACGAATTGTCGGCTCTTTTCTGCCATCGACACTTTATTGTCGATTAAAAAATCGCTCACCTTTTTGTTGCCCGACATGCCGAAAGGAGTGAAACTGTCGCCAGCACTCCATTTACGAAGAGTTAGCGGATAGGTGATTTTATCAGCATCGAGCAGAGCAATATTCTCTGAGACATTGAAAGTCGCAAGGCTATCTACATCTCTGAGTTCGAAATATAAAACTGAATTGCCGCAATAGGCACGCTGCTGACCCTCGTGTACCAAGACTTCGCAGGCGTCATCTTCTTGAATGGTGGCTATCTCGATATTCCCGCGATTGATATATGCGACGTGTGTGCGTGAATAGAAACGTTTGCCCGAATTATCGCTACATAATGCTTTGCATAAGCCATCAACAATATCTCCCTTGAATCCAAATCGAGAGTTTAAAATCTCGTAGATGACAAATTCGCGTGAGCTAGCATCGTATATACGG
This sequence comes from Alistipes sp., assembly GCA_017631285.1. Classification (GTDB taxonomy): domain Bacteria; phylum Bacteroidota; class Bacteroidia; order Bacteroidales; family Rikenellaceae; genus Alistipes. Next base: position 11,710 of record JAGBTO010000107.1, on the reverse strand, counting down.
TCGATGTGAATGGTGTATATTCCATTGTCACACGTTGTCACTTGCGAATATATGTTATCAATGGCTCCATCGATGAATCGCTGGGCTGCCATCAAGCGTTCGATGTTGCGGTTCATTATAAATGGGAAACGCGGATTTATCTCTTTTATGCGCGGTGTGAGTCCCAAGCGAATTTTGTTGCGTAGATATTTGGTGGATTTATTTGATGAATCCTCCCTAAAGGGAATGTGCTTATGGAGAGCATAATCCATAATCTCTTTGCGTGTGGCAAACATCAAAGGACGTACCACACGACCCACCTGATTGTGTATGCCCGTCAAACCTCGCAGACCTGTTCCGCGTAATAGATTTATGAAAAAAGTCTCTATTGAGTCGTCAATGTGATGCGCTACGGCAATAACCGTGTATCCATGTTTGTTGCATAGTTCCTGAAACCATGTGTATCGCAGACGACGGGCTGCCATTTCCATCGATTCACCCGTGCGCTCCATCTCGGCAGTGGTGTCAAAACGTCGGTTGTAACACTCTATGCCATATTTGCGGGCGCGCTCCAATACTAATATTTCATCTTCGTCGCTTTCGGCGCCACGTAGCTGGAAGTTGCAATGAGCCACACCCACGTTGTAGCCACTATTTACACATAGTGACATTAGCACCATTGAATCAACACCTCCCGAAACAGTAAGTAGAATTTTGTCTTGTTTACTGAAGAGTTCGTTGCGGGTAATATACTTTTGAAACTTTTCTATTAATTGGGTGGAAATCATATCACTACAATATATTAACTTCGGGCTCAATTTCAATGCCGAATTTCTCTTTTACAGCGTGTTGTACTTCGTGCGCTAAATCAATCACTTCGGCACCTGTAGCTCCGCCCAAATTTACCAAGACAAGAGCTTGTCTGTCGTGTACTCCTACATTGCCTTTTTGATAACCTTTCAATCCGGCCTTGTCAATAAGCCAACCCGCTGCCAGTTTGCATTTTTCATCCGATAGTGGATATATAGGCATATTTTCATAGGTGTGTTTTAACTCTTCGCTCACCGACTTATTTACAATCGGATTTTTGAAGAAACTGCCAGCGTTACCTAATACTGCGGTGTCGGGTAACTTGCTGCGGCGTATAGCGCATACAGCTTCACGAATGTTTTTGAGCGTAGAGCCTCCGCGAACCTCCACCTCTTTCGATAGATCGCCATAAGAAAGTTTTGGATGAGGCGATTTATTGAGGCGAAACTCTACCGATGTGATTATAACTTTGCCTTTAAGTTCTCGCTTAAAAATGCTGTCGCGATATGCAAAATGACACTCGGCATTACCAATTGTATGGTGTTTACACTCTTCGACGTCGAAGTAGTGGACACGCTCTATGACATCTTTAGCCTCAGACCCATAGGCTCCGATATTTTGCACAGGGGCTGCACCTACGCTACCTGGAATAAGCGATAGGTTTTCCATTCCCCATAGTCCCTGCTCAACACTCCATGCTACCAAATCGTCCCACTCGACACCGGCCTCAGCCTTGACGATTACGCAATCGTCAATTTGAGCCTTGATGGTTATCTCTTTGCCGATGGGCTTGATGAGTGCTCCTTCGAAACGTTGGGTGAAGAGAATGTTGTTGCCACCACCCAACGCAAACCACTTTTGGGGTGCTTTGTCCTGAGAGAATATCGTGTTTAGATCCTCCTTTTGGTTGAACTCTATGATGCAATCCGCCCACTCCTCAACATGAAAGCTGTTGAGGTCACGTAGCGGATGATTTTTTAGAATATTAATCATTGTTGTTTATTTTTGCTTTTCAGCATCTATCTGCTCTAACAACACTTTAACGGCAGTTTCCAACTGCTCGTCACGTCCTGTAACTATGATCTCAGGAGTGTTGGCAACCTTTACATCTGGCTCCAATTGTTTGTTCTCAAGATAAGAGCCATCTTCAGTGCGATAACCCACTACAGGAATACCAAACACGAGAGAGCTGTCCTGCAAACGTTCCCAGTTTACGCTGGTCATAGTACCCGGCACAGGCATACCTACAACCTTGCCAATACCGCGATGCTGATATACCCATGGGGTGCCGTGAGCATTCGAGTAGTTTGCCTCGCAGGTAATCATAATCGAAGCCTTGTTCCAACGGCGACTTGGCATGTCGCATGCCTCCTTGCCACGAACAACTTGTGTGAGGTATTTCTCGCCACTGAACATAATCTCAATATCCTCGTGCATACGACCTCCTCCATTGAAGCGGGTGTCAATCACAATACCATCGCAGTGGTTGTATTTACCCAATACATCGGCATACATCGTACGGAAGCTACCGTCGGCCATTGACTCGATGTGTACATAACCCAGACGTCCGCCAGACAAACGCTCCACATCCTTGGCACGTTGCTTAACCCAACGCTTGTAGAGCAGAGATGTGAGGCTGTTGCGGGAGAATGGTTTAACTACCTCATCCCAACGTTTGTTCTCCTCGGGGCGGTAGATTGAAACAAGTGTACGCTTGCCAGCCAAACGGTTCAACAGAGGGAAGTAATCCTCGCCCTCGCGAATTGGATTGCCGTTAATCTTCTCGATAATATCACCTGCGCGGAGCTCCGATGTAGCTTTGTCGAAAGGTCCACCCACAACAACCTCCTGAACAAGCAAGCCGTCGCCCTTGCGGTTGAAATCGTAGATAAGACCGAGATCGGCAGTTTGGTCAGCATTAGCATCAGCCGAGTCACTATAGCTACAACCTGTGTGAGATACGTTCAACTCACCCAACCACTCGCTCGCCATTTCGGCAAAATCGTAGTTGTTGTTGATGTGAGGCAGGAAGCGGGCGTAGTTGTCACGCATGCCATCCCAATTCACACCGTGCATATCTTCGTGATAGAAGCGCTCCTTCTCCTGACGGTAGATGCGGTCGAACATATATGCACGCTCCTCTGCCAGGTCAAGGCTCATCTCGCCACGGATGTTAATACCTGTGTATGCACCCGAACCACCCTTGTACTTACCTGTGCGATTGCCGAATACAAACATATTCTCCATCTTATTATCCCATTGCAGTGAGCCACTTACGCCGCTATGTAGAATCTTGTTGCTGCGGTCACGTAAATCGAGCTGCCAGATATTGTAATTGCCATCATACGACATCGCGTAGAAGAGTTTGTCGCCATCCTTGTTCATGGTAAAACCACTTAACGAACCAGAACGCGGTGTGAGGCGTACGATGCGATCTTCGATGTTCTCCAACTCGATAATAATATCTTCCGAGGGCTTCTCTGATGGTTTTTCCACCTTCTTGTCGTTCTTCTTATCCTTAGACTTCTCAGCCAACTCTTTCTCTTCTTTGTCCTTCTGCTCCTTAGCTTTCTTCTCAGCCTCCTTGTAGAGTTCGTAATCCTCCTTGCTCATGTGAGCCAACTCGTATGATTTACGGTTCAGGAAGATAATCATAATGTCGTTCTGCGAACCCCATGATGCATGGCTGCGCATACCGAAACGATCGGTAGAGAATACAATTGCATTACCGCCCATCACCCACTGAGGTGACTCATCGAAGTATCCTGTATTGGTGAGGTTGTGAATCTGGCCACCTTGTGCGCTAACGATACCGACGTCAGAATATGGATCGTGGCGATTGCCTGTGTAGCTTATTACGAACCATTTTGAATCGGGTGACCATGAGAAATCCATGCCACCGCCTGTTGAATAGTGCTGTGAACCGTCGGTAATTTGGCGAATTTTGCCAGACTTAAGGTTCATAACCATCAGTCGGCAGCGTCCCTCGACAAATGCCAACTCTTTGCCGTCGGGTGAGTATTTTGGATACGAACGGTCTATTTTATTATCCTTGAAGAGGGGCTTCTCCTCGATTAGCGTTGCGTAAGCGAGATTTGGCTCTTCGTTGCGAACAACCGTTGCTGTGTAGATGTTCCAATTACCCTCACGCTCTGATGCGTAAGCGATAGTGCGACCATCGGCTGCAAATGAGGGTGCGATTTCAGATTGCGCAGTGTTTGTGATTCGTTTTGTTGTAGGGTAGTCGGTTGATGTTACGAACAACTCGCCTCGAGAAACTGTTGCAATCATCTTGCCATCGGGCGAAACGGTTGCATGACCACCACCGCTAACTGTCATGTATGTGAGTTTGTCTGATGGGTCTTCGTTTGGAATCGAAATAGCCAATTTCTTTGGTGAGCCATCTGCAACTTGCGTGTAAATCTCACCGTTGTAGCCATAACAGAGTGTGCCATTGTCGGCAATAGTGAGGAAGCGTACGGGGTGAGTCTTAAACTTTGTTACTTGCTTTGCTGCCGAAGGGTTGTCTGCGGGCATTGACCATACGTTGAACGAACCTCCCTGCTCGGTGAGGTAGAAGATAGTTTGGTCGTTATCGGCAAATTGTGGATTGCGGTTTTCACCCTCCCACTGTGACAGCTGTGTGTGCTTGTTCGACTCGGTGTCATAGAGCCAGATGTCACGTGTGATAGATGATGTGTGGTGCTTACGCCAATCGTTTTCGCCACCTTTACGATCCTGATAAAGGAAACGCTTGCCGTCGCGGCTGAATGATATCTCCTGAGCTGGTGTAGCCAATACTCGCTCATAGCGACCTCCCACAGCGGGAATGGCATACAACTCCTGCATAGCATTCTTTGGGAAGAGTGCACTTTCCACAGGATCAGAGATTGTCGCCGAGAAATATATCTTCTTACCGTCGGGCGAGAATGCTGATGGCAACTCGCTTGCAGAGTTGGTTGTCACGCGTTTTGGTGTGCCGCCTGTTGCAGGTACGGTGAAAACATCGAAATTGCCATATCGATTGCTGGCAAATGCTATGGTCTTTGAATCGGGTGACCACACGGGGTGGTAATCGTAGTGTGTAACAGGGGTTATGCGTTTTGCTTCACCTCCATTTATCGGCGCTACATAGATGCTGCTTTTGTAGCAAAATGCAATATGTTCACCATTAGGTGATATAGCAGGATAACGCATCCACAAAGGCTCAGCCGATGCTGTAATCGATGCCATGAGTACTGCAAAAAAAGTGATAAACTGTTTCATAATTGTATTTTTATATTCTGATTAATCTATTTTTCAGTATATTTGTGCTGTCTAAACAATCCGCAATATTCGACAAATATAGAAAACTTTCATAATTTTGAGAAATTTTTGCGCTTGGAAATGATATTTTACCTCTAATTAATGATAAAATAGAATTAATATCGATAGCTTTATGTTTACAAAAGACGATTTATACCAAATTGAACAGCATGGTTTAACCATTGCTCAAGTGGAACGTCAAATGGCGAATTTTTGTCAAGGATTTCCCTTTTTGAAGGTTGTGAGTGCTGCTTCGGTAGATGATGGAGTGGTGGTTTTAACTCCACAACAGGTCGCATCTGCGGTGGAATTATACAATCAGAAATCAAATGAAAAGCATATTGTGAAGTTTGTGCCTGCATCGGGTGCTGCTACGCGTATGTTTAAGGAGTTGTTTGAATTTGTTAATGAAGGTAAATATACCGAGGGAATAGAGCGTCTGCTGGATAATATTGAGAAGTTTGCATTTTGGGATGAATTGTCGCAATATATAGTGCCCGATTCGCCTGAGGAAGAGATTGTTGAGGCAATTATTAAGGGCGGTTTGAATTATGGCTCAAAGCCTAAAGGCTTGGTCACTTTTCATGCCTATTCAGATGGGGCCCGTAAGGCTGTTGAGGAGCATTTGGTAGAGGGTGCAGCCTATGCTCGTATGGGTGATAAGGTGAGAATTCATTTCACCGTTTCTGAAGAGCATAAGGGTGGTTTCTTGGATGTGTTGAGTGAGAAGTTGCCATATTATGAGCAGCGATTTGGTGTTAAGTATGAGATTACATTCTCGGCACAAAAACCATCAACCGACACTATTGCGGTAAATCCTGATAATACGCCATTTAGAACAGAAGAGGGAAAACTTTTATTCCGTCCTGCCGGTCATGGTGCTTTGATTGAGAATTTAAATGACATCGACGCCGATATTATTTTTGTGAAGAATATCGATAACGTAACAACCGATGCTCGTCGAGGCGATACAATCACCTATAAGAAAGCGTTGGCTGGTGTGCTGCTTGAACTTCAGCAACAGTCGTTTGAGTTGCTTAAAGCCCTAAAAGAGGGTAGTGCTGATGTTGTTCAGGTGGCTCGCTTTGTTGAGGAAAGACTCTTTGTTAAGTTGCCAGATGGTTATACTACTTCAACTCTTGAGTGTATCTTGAATCGCCCAATTCGTGTTTGCGGTGTTGTACGCAATCAGGGTGAGCCTGGTGGTGGTCCGTTCTGGGTTGCAAATGTCGATGGTACGCAGTCGTTGCAAATTGCCGAGTCTAGCCAGATTGCACCCGATGATATGCACTTGATGAAGTCGGCAACACATTTCAACCCTGTAGATTTGGTGTGTGGTGTACGCAATGCTGAGGGTGAGAAGTTTGATTTGACTCAGTTCACCGACCCTGCGACAGGTTTTATCTCGTCGAAGTCGAGTGGCGGTCGCGAGCTTCGTGCTCAGGAATTGCCCGGTTTGTGGAATGGCGCTATGGCAAATTGGAATACGGTACTTGTTGAAGTGCCAATCACAACATTCTCGCCAGTGAAGGTTGTGCAGGATTTGTTGCGTCCCGAGCACCAGTCAAACGAGTAAAATTTGCCATGCAATTATATTATAGGCTGGTAGGTTAAAAGAACTTAAACAAAAACAGTGGCGTATGAGGAGCATAATTCTCAACATACGCCACTGTTTTTTTCTTTTGTTATCTTCTCTCGTAAATTCTCACATAATCAACCTCCATCTTTACCGGCAGATCTTTTGGATTTACCTTGCCAACCCAACTGCCGCCTAATTGGGCGGAAAGAATGATGTAGAATGGGTAGTTGTTAAAAGGAAATTGTTCCTTCAGCTCGGGTTCTTGGTTCTTATAAGAGAAGGTCTTTTCTCCATTGATGTAAAATGTTATTTCTGAAGTATTTATCTCGACTGCATAAGTGTTGAATTCCTCTTTCTTTATGGGCACCATAACGTAGTTCTGGATGGTTGGTTCGTACTTGAAGAGGGTGTGGGGTGTATGGACTGTTTGAAATACTATGTTGTCAAAATTCAGGTGTTCCATAATGTCAATTTCGCCGCCATAAGGGTGTCGGATTGTGGTGTCGGGCATCAGCCATATTGCAGGCCAGAAACCCTCGCCGCAATCGTAGCGTGCGCGAACCTCAAAACGTCCATTTTTTACTGCACGCTTACCTTTGCTGCCAACGCCTCCCGTAAGAAATGGGCGTTTATCGTCATAGCCTTCGGGAGTGTTGATACCCCAAAGTTGTAGAACTCCATTCTCAATTCGGCACAAAGAGTCTAGGCCCGACATGTGACGATCCCAATCGGTGCCTCCGTTGCGTGTGTATCTTGACCATGAGCGTGTGTCGAGCTTTTTCCCATTGAACTCCTCTTTCCATACAAGTTTCCACTCCTTGCGAGATGGAGCTTTAGTGTGTTTGCCGGCTGCAATAACTATGGTTGGTAGAAATAACGAAAGTGCAATGAAAAGAGCAGTGGTGATATTCTTGTTCATGTTGATTGTAATTTAGAGTTGAACAAATATACGAAAAACAATCTAATTGAAAAAGTGACATGCGTGTGAAATCTTTTTTTTGTGTTGTTTTGCCTATGTTTTTCGTCGTCTGAGTATGGAAATATGCCATAAAGTTTTTATTTTATGACTATAAATGAGGTTTTATTTTGGTGGAGTGGATAATTATATTATCTTTGCGGGCGAAATTGTATATATAAATAGAAGTAGAAACTTCTGCGCGCAAACCGGAATAGCAAATAATCGTAAATAAAAACTATAAAATCATGGGAAATACAAAACTTCAGGAGCTGACCGAGAAGCTCTATCAGCAGGGTTTGGAGAAGGGTCGCAACGAGGCCGACTCATTGGTTGCCGAGGCAAAGCTCAAGGCTCAAAAGATTGTAGCCGAGGCAGAGGAGAAGGCTGCTGCAATTATTGCTGCTGCCGAGGATAAGGCATCAGATGCTCACAAGAACGCAATGACTGAGATTTCATTGGCAGGTAAGCAGGCTGTTGCTAAGATTAAGGCTGAAATCGAAAACTTGATTGTCGCAAAGACAACAAGCCAGGGCGTAAAGGCTGCAAACGTAGATGTTGACTTCATTAAGGATATGTTGCTTGCTGTAGCCAAGAATTGGAACAATGGCGATAAGGTTGAACTTTCTGCTATGTTGCCTGAGGCAAAGAAGGCTGAACTCGATAAGGCTTTTGCGGCAGCTGCAAAGGATTTGCTTGCAGAGGGTATTGAGGTAAGTTTCTCTGCTGATGTTAAGAGTGGCTTCAAGGTAGGTGAGAAGAATGGTGGATATTACATCTCATTCTCTGACGAGAGCTTGGAGGCGTTGCTCGGTGGATATTTGCGTGAGAAGGTGGCTCAACTGATTTTTTAAGGCGTAACACCCATGTTTGGAAATAAAAATTATTACTGTTTAGTAGCTGGACTCAAAGAGTACACTTTGGATGCCGACACCAAGGGTTTCTCTGCTGCCGATATCGTAGCAGAGATTATGGAGGAACTCTCGGAAAAGGATGCACAGAGTGTTCGTTTGTTGTATAGCTATTACGACTGTGAAAACATCATCGCTTTGCGTTCGGGGCGCAGCTTCTATAACGAGTTGGGTAATATAGCTCAGGAAGAGTTGGCTGCTGAGTTGGTAGAGCCAAAACTTCTGCCAGCACGTCTGGCTCGAGTGATTAAGGCTTTTGCAGTCTTGCAGGATGAGCAGGCCGAGGAGAATGAGTATGCTGTGGGGTTGAACCTCGACAAGGGCTTTGAACGTCTGTTATGGGAGGCATACTATGATGAGTGTGCGCACTCGTCGAGCAACTTCCTTAAGGCATGGGCAGCATTTGACCGCACTTTGCGTAATATTTCAGCGGCTGTTGTTGCTCGAGCATTGGATCTTGGCGTTGATGGTGTTACAGTTGGTAAGGGAGATATTGTAGAGGCATTGGAGCGCTCTTCGGCAGCCGATTTCGGATTGCGTGGAGAGTTACCTTATGTCGATGCTGTTATAGCTGCGGTTAACGATGAGAGCAATATGGTCGAGAAGGAGCATAAGATTGACTTGATTCGTTGGGAACAGGCTGTTAATTTGGCAGCTCAGAGCTATTTCGATATTAATGCTATTCTGTCATATTTGGTGCGTGTGAATATTGTTGCTCGTTGGGCAAAACTCGATGAGAAGCGTGGTCGCGAGATGTTTAAACGTATTCTTTCGGAACTTGACAGTAAGGAGTTGATAAATAAATAATAAAAACTATATAAATGAAAACTTTAGGACGTGTAAATGGTATCATCTCGAACATCGTAATCGTAAAGGTTGATGGTGCGGTGGGTCAGAACGAGATCTGCTACGTATATTGTGGTGATACCCGAATGATGGCTGAGGTCATCAAGGTCGTAGGCGATGACGCTTACGTTCAGGTGTATGATAGCACCCGTGGCTTGAAGATTGGCGACAAGGTTGAGTTCTTGGGTCACATGTTGGAGGCTACGTTGGCACCAGGTCTTTTGTCAAAGAACTATGATGGTTTGCAGAATGACTTGGAGAAGATGGATGGATTGTTCATTAATCGTGGTTCTATTACCGACCCAATCGATTTCGAGCGTAAGTGGGAGTTCACTCCACTTGCAAAGGCTGGCGATAAGGTTACAGCTGGAGATTGGCTTGGTGAGGTTAAGGAGCAGTGGGTTGCCCACAAGATTATGGTTCCTTTCATCATGCAGGGTGCATATACTGTAAAGAGTGTAGTTAAGGCTGGTGAGTATAAGGTGACAGATACAGTAGCTGTTGTTGAGGATAAGGATGGCAACGAGTATAAGATTACCATGGTGCAGAAGTGGCCAGTTAAGCAGGCTATCCGTTGCTATACTGAAAAGCCTCGTCCATCACGCGTAATGGAGACAGGTGTTCGTGCCATCGATACATTCAACCCATTGGCTGAGGGTGGTACAGGTTTTATCCCTGGTCCATTCGGTGCTGGTAAGACAGTGCTTCAGCACGCTATCTCAAAGCAGGCCGATGCCGATGTAATTATCATCGTTGCATGTGGTGAGCGTGCAAATGAGGTTGTGGAGATTTTCGCCGAGTTCCCAGAACTTATCGACTCTCGTACAGGCCATAAGCTTATGGAGCGTACAATCATCATCTGTAACACATCAAACATGCCTGTTGCGGCGCGTGAGGCATCTGTATATACAGGTATGACAATTGGTGAGTACTATCGTGCCATGGGCTTGAAGGTGTTGGTAATGGCTGACTCTACTTCACGTTGGGCTCAGGCGTTGCGTGAGATGTCAAACCGTTTGGAGGAGCTTCCAGGTCAGGATGCCTTCCCAATGGACTTGTCGGCAATTATTTCAAACTTCTACGCACGTGCAGGTTTGGTTAAGCTCAATAATGGTCACACAGGTTCAGTAACATTCTTGGGTACAGTATCACCAGCGGGTGGTAACCTTAAGGAGCCTGTTACCGAATCAACAAAGAAGGCTGCACGTTGTTTCTACGCTCTCTCACAGGGTCGTGCAGATTCGAAGCGTTATCCAGCTATCGACCCACTTGATTCTTACTCTAAGTATTTGGAGTATCCTGAAGTAGCAGCTTACCTTGACGAGCATATCGGTAAGAATTGGGTAAATACCGTCTATGAGGGTAAGACCATCGTACAGCGTGGTAAGGAGGCTAACGACCAGATTAACATCTTGGGTGATGACGGTGTACCAGTATCATACCATGAGCGTTTCTGGAAGTCTGAGCTTATCGACTTTGTGATTTTGCAGCAGGATGCCTTCGATGATATCGATGCAAACTGTCCATTAGAGCGTCAGAAGATGATGTATGAGATGGTTGTAGATGTGTGCCGCAAGGATTTCGACTTTGCTGATTTCGAGGCTTGTTCACGCTTCTTCAAGGGTCTTATCAACCTCTTCCGTCAGATGAACTATGCAGAGTGGCAGAGCGAGAAGTTCTTTGACTATAAGAACCAAATCGAGCAGACAGTTAATAATCAACTCTCAAAATAAGGGTAGCAATGACAACACGAGCATTTCAAAAAGTATATACAAAGATTGATAATATCACCAAGGCTACCATTACGCTTCGTGCTACGGGCGTAGGTAACGATGAACTTGCTACTGTGGGTGGCAAGTTGGCACAGGTGGTAAAGATTATGGGTGAGAATGTTACCTTGCAGGTGTTTGCAGGAACCGAAGGTCTTGCAACAAACTCTGAGGTTGTATTCCATGGTGAGGCTCCAAAGTTGCGTGTATCGGACAACTTGGCAGGTCGTTTCTTCAACGCCTATGGTGAGCCATTGGAGGGCGGTGAGCCTATCGAGGGTGAGGCGCGTGAGATTGGTGGTCCTACAGTGAACCCATTCCGTCGTATCCAGCCATCGGAGCTTATTGCAACAGGTATCGCAGGTATCGACCTTAATAATACTATTGTATCAGGTCAGAAGATTCCATTCTTCGCCGATCCTGACCAGCCATACAACGCCGTTATGGCAAACGTAGCTTTGCGTGCTAAGGCTGACAAGATTATCTTGGGAGGTATGGGTCTTACAAACGACGACTTCCTCTACTTTAAGCAGGTATTCGAGAACGCTGGTGCGTT
>JAGBTO010000106.1 GCA_017631285.1 Alistipes sp. | reverse complement strand
TCACCATCGGCGACGACGCTGCCATTGGCACAGACCTCTATGTGGGCGGTATCATCGGTACCACCTTGGCAACAACAGCTCCGACATCGCTTGTAAACGAGGGCGATATCACCATCAGCGAAAAGGTGACCATCGGCGGCAAACTCTATGCAGGTGGTGCGTATGGTCACTTCAAGGGTGGTAACATCAAGAATGTGAGCAACAGTGGCGACATCAACATCAATGGTAACGTAAATGGCCGTGCTTGCGTGGGTGGCATCTGCGTCTATGGTGTAACTGGCAAGACCGCTACCGACGTAATCAACACAGGTAACATCGTTGCTTCGGGAACTTACAAGGGCGGTGTCTATGCAGGTGGCGTATTCAGTGAGTTGGCCAAGGGCGATACTGGCAATCTCACACGCGTAGTGAATGGTGCACTCGGCACCAATGGTCTCCCTGACCCTAACAAGGGTAAGATTACCATCTCGGGTTTCTGCGATAACGACGTCAGCACATCGGGTCAGTCGGCCCTCATCATTGGCGGACTTTGCGGTGGTACAAACTACGACCGCCGTCCAGGCAATATGAACGATTGCCACAACTATGGCACTCTCGAAGCTTCGGGTACATTCCACGGCCGAATCTACTTCTCGGGCTTCTCGATGGCTTGTATGAGCGCAGGTAAGACTATCACCAACTGCTCGCAGGAGGGTGATGTGATCTTCTCGGGTAAGATGCCGAACAAGACCAATGGAGCAATCTACATGACTGGCTTTGCGTACACCATAGACAAGGCGTTCACCATCACCAACTTCCAGAACAAGGGTAACCTCATCATCAGCGAGAGTGCTGAGATTGCCGAGGTGGTATATTTGATGGGCTTCGGTTATCGCAACACGAGCGTAACATTGGATGGCTGCTCGTTCAGTGGTAACATCATCCACAATGGTAAGCAGACAGCAAACACCGTATATATGAGTGCTCTTGCGGGCGAACGTTTTGGCGCTATCATCAAGAATGGCTATACCAATAGCGGAAGCGTCTCATTTGGTGGAACATACTCGGGTGGTGGATATCTCTATATCAGCGGTTTGGGCACACTCTACGGCACCCCAACCTTCGGAGGCACCATCCTCAACACAGGCACTATATCATTTACAGGTAAATCTACTCACGCAGATTCGAAGATACGTTTAGGCGGTTTGTTCGCATCGGTACCTAACACCGTGACAACGCTCGATGGCACTGCCGAGACAGTCGACTTCGTGAACAAGAGCAACATCATTGCAACTGGCGAGAGCGCAGGAGCGGTGGCCGTAGGTGGTATCGCAGCTATTGCAGCTGCTCCAATCACCGCCGCTAAATCGTACAGCAACATTGAGGCTACAAACTCTGCCGTTGTGGGCTGGATTACAAGTTCTGAGCGTACCGATACCGTAAAGGCAATTAATTGCGCTGTAGGCGGTATGCGTATCACCGGCTGGGACGACAGCGATTCCGAACCGGTACCAACAGGCACCAAGATCAACTCGGCTAATTTCCACAACTACATCTATGGTTCGGTAGATTGGACCAATGTCGAGAACTACGATGGTTGTAGATTGCTCCCTGCATCGGAGGTGAAATATTAACAATCGAAAACAAATCTGATGGAGGTTGTCCGATAAACTTGGACAACCTCTTTTTCTCTCTTTGAGCAGCACTCGGCAACGAGTCTGGTGGTGCAAGATGAAATAAATTTCACATTTTAATCTTGGTTTTCAAATTTTTACTACCTTTGCATATACAATGCAGACCTGGCAATGATTGCCCTCCTCACAAACTCATATGGTGGGGGGGGGTATATTGTTGATACACAGATAGTTACGTTACTAAATACATTTATTAATCACAATACTCAAAGTAAAATGAAAAGAATTGCATTAATCTTTACTATGATCGTGTCGTTGGTTGCATTTTCGTGCGTCACCGACACAACACAAGAGATTGACTACGCTGTCGGTGGCGCAGAGCAGACCACCATCACACTCTCGCTCGAGGAGTCGCGTACTCAGCTCGGCGATAAGGTGGGCGATTTGTACCCACTCTACTGGAGCGAGGGCGACCAGATTTCGGTCAATGGTGTGGCATCGAACATCTTGACAGCCGAGCAGGCTGGTTCGTCGAAAGCTACATTTGTCGTATCGGGTACCTTGCAGACACCTTACTGCATCGCCTACCCTACAGCTGCCGAGGGCAAGGTGCTCTTTGCGGAGAAGCAATCGCACGCAGGTAACACCACATTCGGCAATGGCGTTTCGACAATGTATGGTTACAGCAACGATGGCATTGGTGCACAGCTGACACATCTCACAGGTGTACTCAAATTAGGCATCGTAGGTAGCGCAAAGCTCTCGATGGCTCAGATTTCGACCATCGACCGCGCACCTATAGCAGGAGAGTTCAATTTCGACTTCGAGTCGGGCGAGGCAACTGCAACCGAGGCTTCGAAGGATGTTATCGAATATTCGTTTGGCGAGGGCGTGCAGCTCTCTACCGAGCCAACCTACATCCACGTAGCAGTCCCTGCCGGCGTGTATGAGGAGCTCTACATTACCCTCTACGACATCAACGGAGGTGTGATGTATGCTCGAGTTAAGGCGGACGATGCAAAGCCTCTGACCGCAGGTAATGTGCGTGCATTCAGCAACACAATCACCTACGCATCGGCTAACCAAACCCTCTTCGTGGTGAGCAGCGCAGCAACATTGAAGTCGTTTGCCGAGCAGGCAGCATCGCTCAGCAAGGATGTTCTCTTTGTGGCTGATGTCGATATGTCGAGCGAGGAGTGGACTCCAATCGAGGGCTACACAGGCACAATCAACGGAAATGGATATGCTATCAAGGGCTTGAAGGCTCCATTGTTCGGCACCACCTCGGCCAAGATCAAGGGCTTGCACCTCAAGGGTGTAAACCAGGAGTGGACAACCCTCACACACGGAGGTCTGTTTGCTTGCGATATGAACGAGGGCGGTATGCTTTCGCACTGCTCGGCAGAGGGTAAGGTACTCATCAACAACACAACCTACAAGGGTACAGCTGAGAGATCACAGTACGATATCATCTATGGTGGTTTGGTTGGTTATGTTGCAGGTACTACCATCGACAACTGTACAAACTGCGTAGACATCACCGTTCAGTCTGTTGCCGACACATCGGATACCGACACCAAGCACGGTTTGAGCCTCGGTGGTATCGCAGGAGCGAGTGACTTGGTAGATGGTGGCACAGCTACATCAATTACCAATGTGGCAAACTATGGCGAGATTTACTTCACCAGCACCGTAAAAATGTGTGGCGGTTACTACTGGGTTGGTGGTGTATTTGGTCAGACCATCAACGATTTGAGTATCTCGAACTTCCACCACTGCTACAACTATGGCAAGATTCACACTGTGGCAGATTGCTTTGTTCACGCAATTCGTGTAGGTGGCGTATTCGGCGACCTCGGTGTAATTAACCCTACAGAGTCTTGTGACTTTATCCAAAATCACGGAGAGTTGGATGTTCGCGGTCAGAGTCCTACATCAGCACCTATCGTATGCGGTATAGGTTACACATTGGGTGGTAGCAGTAGCAATAAGCTCGCTGTAGGCGCTAACGACTGTCTTAACACAGGTAATGTAACTGTTCAAGTAAGCGCCAACAGCAATGTTTATGTCTGCGGTGGTATCTTGGGTATGTACTGCGGTGTTGTATCAAATCGCGTGAAGAACGAGGGCAACATCACCGTTTTGCGTTACAAGGAGACAACCATTGGAGGCACACTCACTGTTGGTGGTCTCGGAAACAACCACTACAGCGACATCACCGGCACTGCAGACAACCCATCGGGTAATAGTGGCAACATCTCGGTAAGCGCAGCTGTTGGAGGTAATGTAACTATCACAGGTCTTGCGAACAAGACCTATGGTGTTTTGACCAATGTCGCAAACTCGGGCGATATCACCTTTACCGGTTCATCAGACGCTGAGGCATTGACATTCGGTATCGCAACCGAGGTTCGCGCAGCATACAAGAATGTAACCAACAGCGGCAATATTCTCTCGGCTGGTACTTCGGGCACTAACACCGCTGTTTATGGTATTGCACGCCTTGTATATGTAAAGATGACCAATGTTCACAACACAGGTAATGTAACCTGCACAGGTACCGCAACTGCAGGAACAATACAGATTGCAGGTGTATGCGGTGCACTCGGTAACTACTCGGTAACCACCAACGCAAATAACCCATCGAGCAACAGCGGAACAATCACTTTCAGCGGCAAGTCGTTGGATAGCTCTAAGGAGGTGAAGGTTGCCGGATACGCAGTCATACTCAACTACAACAAGGGTATGGCCGACTTGCTCAACAAGGGTAAGGTACACTATGTGGCTACAACCGACAACCTTTCAAAGGTTTCTGTTGGTGGTGTTGCTTGTGATATCAACTTTGCTATCGAGGATTGCGAGAATCGCGGTGAGTTGGTTGTAACAGGTACAGCGGCTACGGCTGTCAATGTATCGGCTATCGGACACACCGTAAAGGGCACCCTCACAAATGTTAAGAATAGCGGTAAGCTCACCTCTACAGCAACCCACAATAAGGAGATTCGTTTGTCGGGTATTGTAGGCCCAAGCTTTACAGGTGTTACAATCGAGAACGCGGTAAACACAGGAGACATTGAGTTCAATGGTGCCGCTAAATCAGGTCTTGGTGTTGCAGGTATTTGGGCTGTAAATCAGGCTGGCGAGGCAACCCTCAAAAATTGCCACAACAAGGGTGCTATTACCGTTATAAGTTCGGCAACAAATGCATCTTCAAACCATGTTGCGGGTCTTGTGGGATACACCAGCAAGAGTATGACTTTCGATGGCTGTAGCAATAGTAACAACAGCGCAGGCAAGGGTATCTATGTAGATCAGACCGTAAAGCACGGATACTTCGATATCTCGGGAGGTATTGGTTATGTATATGGCAAGGCTGCGGCTCCATCGGCGATCACTTTCTTGAATGGATTCACCAATAGCGCAGATATCCACACAAAGGCTATCCACACATATGCAAGTGGCTACCCTGTTGCAGGTGTAATTGGTACATATCAACTCTCTGGCGCAAGCTATGAGGGTTGGACCGGCACAATCAAGAATACGGGTAAAATCACCTTCGATGGCGACGCTTCGGCAAGCAAGACCCTCGCCGTGGGTGGTATCATCGGTATCTCGGGCGCAGCGAGCGAGGCTACCCTCGTGAATACGGGCGACATCGCCATCACCGACACTGCTAAGATTCCTGCAACAAACGGATTCGGAGGTATCGTGGGCGTAACTACAGGTACCATAAAGGGTGCAAAAGCACACTTTACGCTCGAGAAGAGCAAGAATGTAGCCGCAAATGTCGGCTTCATCACCGGCTCGGCTCGTTCGGCAACTGTTACTGCATCGGAGTGTGCTATTGGTGGTAGAATACTCACCGGTTGGGACGACTCAGATACCGAGCCGGAGCCAATCTACACCAAGCTCAACACCGGAAACTACTACAATTATATCTATGGTAGTGGCAACGCCACTGACTGGACAGGCACGGACAACTACGACGGTTGCACCTATATCTCGTCGGCTCCGACACTTTAATAACCCCCAAAAAACGCAACGATTATGAAAAAGTATCAAAAACCAGAATTTCAGATTTTCGACATCGTAGCCGAGAGGGGCTATGGCGATAGCGTCGGACTTCCGGGCTTCGGCACCGAACAAGACGAACTTATTTACTAAGAAAGGGGGCAGTGAGCCCCCTTCTTAGTAAATAAGCGAGTGTGTTACCTATCCCCCACCCCCTTTCTGTAAAGGGGGCTTGTCGCTTCGCTCCATTAAAAAGGGGCTCTTCGGAGCCCTTTCTTAGTACCGGTGTGTCAGCTATCCATAAATACTTAGTTTGGGAAAGCGCAGCATACTAAGGGTATGTGAGCATTTCCCGAGCGAGGCAGATGCCGAAAGAGCCTTGCTATACAGATTCTTTTATTGCTTCGGCAATGCGCTCACCATCAAGAGCTGCTGAGATGATACCGCCCGCAAAGCCTGCACCTTCGCCTGCAGGATATAGCCCCGACACCTCGGGGTGCTGAAGAGTCTGCTTGTCGCGCGGAATACGAACAGGCGTAGAGGTGCGCGACTCGACACCCACAACGAGAGCCTCGTTGGTGAGATAGCCGTGCATACGCTTATCGAAAACCGAGATTGCCTCGCGCAGACGCGACGACATAAATTGCGGCATCCACTCATCCAAGCGCGACGGAACTACGCCCGGAACATAGGAGCACTTCGGCAATGAAGCCGAGCTTCGACCTGCCACAAAGTCACCTACACGCTGTGCGGGAGCAGTCTGATGTTCAGGGGCTTGCGCACGCGCCGTCTGCTCCAACTGTTGCTGAAAGACCAAACCTGCCAATGCGCCATACTCCTCTTGAAGATGGGCATAATCCTCCTCGCGAATCTCGGTCACAAAGCCCGAATTGGCGTATGGCGAGTTGCGATGCGAGGGCGACATTCCATTCACCACCGACTCGCTCTGATCGGTCAAGGCCGGCACGATAAATCCACCTGGACACATACAGAACGAGTAGACACCTCGTCCACCCACCTGAGCCACAAGCGAATAGGATGCCGAAGGCAAATACTCCATCTCGGGCGAACGGTGATATTGAATATTGTTGATGAGTTGCTGCGGATGCTCGATACGTACACCCATAGCGTAGGCCTTAGCCTCGAGGCGGACACCGCTACGGTGCAACATATAGTATATATCGCGTGCGGAGTGGCCCGTAGCCACCACCACATATTGCGCCAAAACCTTGTCGCCACCCACAACAACACCCTCGACACGACCATTGCGGAGGATGAGCTCGTCTACCCTCTTCTCGAAGTGCACCTCGCCACCCGCCTCGCGAATGGCATCGCGCATATTGGCGATAATTCGCGGCAAGCGATCCGAGCCGATATGGGGGTGTGCCTCGTACAAAATCTCGGGCGAAGCACCGTGAAAAACGAGTCGCTGAAGGGCCCGATTATAGTCGCCACGCTTCTTGCTTCGGGTGAAGAGTTTTCCGTCAGAAAAGGTACCTGCACCACCCTCACCGAAGGCATAATTCGAGTCGGGATTGACACCCTGATTGCGCTGAATCTTGGCAATATCCTTGCCTCGCTCGACCACCTCCTTACCGCGCTCGAAGATTATCGGCTTAAAGCCTAACTCTATGAGCCTTAGCGCAGTATACAAGCCCGCAGGGCCCGCGCCAATGATCACAACCTCGGGCTTGCCCACCACCGACGGATAGTCGAAATGAAGCGGTGCTGGCTGCTCCTCCGTGTCGATGTAAGCCTCGAGCGAGAGGTTCACTTTCAGCGCTCCGCGTCGTGCATCTACCGAACGTTTCACGATGCGTAAAAGAGCTATATCGCTCTCCTTGATGCGGAGTTCGCGTGCCACCAATGGAGCGTAGAATTTCGCATCGGAGGCCTGCTTGGGCGAAAGTGTCAGAGTTACAATCTTTGGCATATAAAATGGGTCTAATGGAGCGCAAATTTAGCACTTTTCCACGAAATTTTATCAAAAAAAGTGGGCGAAGGTTGCGAATTGCAAAAAAATAGTTACCTTTGCACTCGCACTAAGGCGGATATGGTGTAATTGGTAGCCACGCCAGACTTAGGATCTGGTGCCGAGAGGCGTGGGGGTTCGAGTCCCTTTATCCGCACAATTTTAATTTTGAGGAGAAATTTTCAGATTTCTCCTCATTTTTATTTTTATAACTGTCTGATATTCTTTGAATTATATCGAGTGCCTGATTGCAGTTGAAGGTTCGATAATTGCCAATTTCTTTATCCCATAAAATTCCGCTTGGAAACAGCAAATTTTGGATTTTCTGGCATAATTCTAATTCTGAATCGCTCCACAAACTGCCTAATTTACAACAAGTTGCAACTACTTCATCAACCGTTGAGGTAAGGTTCGATAAATTTCTTTTTACCTTTGCGATTTCTATCTCGATTTTGGCGAGTTTCTCCTGGATAACCTCCACGGTAGTCGTATAAACATCTTCGTCAATATCGCCCATTCCACGACTAACCTTGCACTTTTTGAGTTTATTTTCCAACTCGCTCTTCTGCTTCTTCAAAATAGACAACTGCTCCTTATGCTCGCTGTCCTCTTCGTATATGATGCTCGATACCACATCGTTGAACCATTCCAACAGCGTAGCGGGGATAGCATAGGTATCCAACAACTCGGCGTAAAGGCTGTGCACCTTCTTTGCCGATACATTGTTCTTACAACCGACCTGGTTGCACTTATAGTAGTCGATGTTTTTACGCTTGACGGTATATGCCGTTAGGGGCAGACCATCTTCGGCACAACGGATATGACGCTTTAAGGGGAAACGGGGTGTTTCCGCCTTAACTTTGTAAACACCCGTTCTACCGCTTAATATCTCTTGTACTTGCAGGAACTCCACCCACGAAATGACTGCAGGATGCTTACCGTCGATAATCTCCCCATCGGTGAATTTACTCTGAATTTTGCCCGCATAGAATGGGTTGGTGAGTATCTTATGCAACTTCTGCTTGCTCACATTCAATCCCATTGCCGACAATCTGTCCATAATTCGGAAATTATCCACGCCCTGCAATTTCCACTTAAACGCCTTCTGGATAAGTTTACCCGTAGCGTTTATGGTGAATTTTGCATTGATACTCTTACCCTCCTTATTGTATCCCAAAGGTCGCTTACCAACCCACACACCGCTCTCCATACAGTGTTTACGACCCGACACAAATTTATTGGTACGATTGGTGTTGTCCCATTGAGCCAGGGATAACTTGACTTGCATCATCATTACACCTTCGGGTGTTGAGGTATCTGTACCCGACAATGCCTCCACGATAATAACTCCCTGAGCATTAAGGTCGTTGATGATATTGATAGCCTGACCTGCATTACGACTGAAACGGTCAGCCTGATTGACGATGATATACTTGACGCTTCTATCCTTCTTGACCGCTGTAATCATCTCCTTGATTAGTTTTCCTGGTGTCTTGGCACTCTCGTGAGTGCCACCAAAATAACCCTTGATAGTATAGCCGTTTTCACGGGCAAACCTTTCACAGCGGCACTTCTGGTCATCGAGGCTGCCACCATTCTCCTCCTGGTGCTTTGTACTTACTCTACTCCATATAAAACAATTTTTCGTCATAATTAAATTCGTTTATCTTCTTATTATTAAGGTATTCAATACCGATTAAGGCTAATGCCTCGAAATAGTTTGTTAAGATTATTCCTTCATCTTCACTAATATTAAATTTTTCAAATGGTTTATAATCAATCATATACATATATGATTTCAATCCCCCGAAGGGGTTATTTGCTTTTGTGCCTCTCTCCGTTCTCGGAAAGACTTCTGGTCGGCAGGGATATGCGTAGAACCCTTGCGCTCTGGGCGCAGTTATCCTATGTTACTTCATCAGCGTATGTATTATTGAAATTATTTAAGACATCAGTTCTTGCGAAGGAACCGAAGTATTACAAATATACAAATAAAAAACGAGAATTCCAAATTCAAATTATACATGTCTATCTTGATTGCGACTTTCAACCTATTATAAGTAAGCCTAAACACTATTATTTCTACATATCCATAACATTCAGACTTATTGACGATTATATAATTTTTACCATGTAAGTTTACATGGATATTTTTTTTGTAAAGATTAGGGGCTGGGAGGGGGTGTAGTGCGTGTTTTTCAAAAGTGTCCCTCGCCTTAAAAATGAAATTTGTGTCCCCTAACACCCCCGTTCAAGCCGTGCTTTCCGAATTTTTTTCCAAAAATTTTCGCCCCTGAAAAAATTAGACCTCTTATATGGCAAACTCCTTCTTTACTCGTTGAACTGTCGATACTGACACTCCACAAATTGCCGCTGTATCACGGATTGACTTGCCAGCTTTCAACGAGCGGATGACCTTTCCGTACTCCTCTTGCTTGCGCTCCTTGCTCTTTACCGAGCCGACCTTCCGACCAAGCTTGCCACCATCAGCAATGTACTTGGCACGACCACTATTGAGGCGATAGGTAATGTTCTCTCTTTCAAGCTGGGCGCAGACACCAAGCACCGACACCATCACTGCTAAATATGGATTCTCTCTACCATCTGCACCGAACAGCGACAGACCCTCCTTCTGGAAATAGGCGTTGATACCGTTGTCCTTCAATGTTCGGATAGTGTCCAGCACCTCCCACACCGCACGCCCACAACGGCTCAGTTCCGAGAATAACACCACCTCAACGCCGTTGGTAACTGCGAAGTCGATACACTCGGTCAGCACAGCTCGCTCATCGTTGCGCTTGGCTCCGCTGATATGCTCCTCATAAACTCCAACGACCTCCAAACCGTTACGGCTGGCATAGTTGGTCAGGTCAGCAACCTGACGAGAGGTTGATTGCCTCTCGCCAGTGCTTGAAACCCTTGCGTAAATAACCGCTATTGACATAGTTAGAATATCTTTACCAAAGATTGTAATTGGAAGCATCGAAATTCTCCACGCTCTACATCAAAGTAGGTGCAAACCTTGCGAGCATCGCCACACACACCACGACCGTTGATGTGGTCACCAACCAAAGCGGGCATCATAGTGCCGTATGCGATGCGTACCTCACCACTCTTTTTGAGGTAGGCAAATTTCACCACCTCTCGGCGCATACGAGCCTTCAACTCGTTCAACTTTGCCACCTGCAAACCCGTTACGAAATCATTTTGAACTCTCTGCGAGATTACCGCTGCACGGTACATATCTCGGTTTGTTACTGCTACTACTGTTGTCATATCTGTAATGTTTAATTTGTTTCCTTTTCTGATAACAAAGATATGGAATATATTTAATATACCCAAACTTTTAACAATAATTTTATGGATTATTTTGATTATTTTCCATATTTTCTTAATTTTGGGGGCTAAATTTGATTTACTATGGCAACAGATAAGCAAGAACGCACCGTTATTCACCTCGAACTCGGTGCAGAACATCACTACTTCGGCAGTATCAAGGCATTGTGCGACCACTTCGGTAAGGAGCAAATCGGCATCACCTACAAGAGCCTTGCGAACATCGGCATCACGCCAGATAAACCCTATCGCAACAAGTTTTGCACAGTGAGAAAGGGCATACTGCTCACCGCTCCGAAAGCGGAGGCTGAGGTAAAATAGACGACTAAACTTGTAATGAACTGCAATCGAAAGGTTGCAGTTTTTATTTGCAATGTCCCACCGAGTGTTGTTTGTTTGCGAAAAAATCTATAAATTTGTGCTCGTAATCAAATAGATTACAGACATATAGAAAGTGTTTTCGCAGTCCTTAACGGAAAATCTGACAGTTTTCAATGACTAAGGGATAACGAACAGCACTCATTTCTTGTATAGTTATGTGTGGCTATGCACATTTGTGCGTACTCCTCATACTATCCAAGTGTGGGGCATTGTATCGTTTGTTTTAGTCAGGGTTTTGTCAGAGCCTTCCGTTAAATAAACGAAGTCATCTCCACACTTTCTTTTTGTCATAACAGCGCAAACATTATAAACTTAATTTTTAATACTTTACTGTTATGAAGAAACTTTTACTTTGTATTATTATTGCCATAATGGCAATTCCATTATTGAGTTGTTCTGATGAGGAACCTGCGCCACCAGCTGCAATTGATTTTGTGGGCGGACAAAATGATTCTTCTCTCAATTTCTCACACCAAAGTTCTACGCAAAGTGTTGTGTTTTCGTCAAACTATGATTGGACAGCAACACCTTCTGACGAGTGGATTAAGGTAACTCCCGAAAGCGGTAAGGCGGGAGAAAAGTGCGACATTGTTGTTTCGCTTGATGCCAATGATACATACGAGAAGCGCAGTGGTAGTATTGTTATCAACGCTAAGGAACTTAATGTTGTATTGACAGTCTCTCAGGAGCAGAACAACGCCATAATCCTATCAACTCCAACAGTCAATTTGCCACAAGCGGGAGGAGCATTCACCGTTAAACTCAAAGCAAACATCAACTACGAGTATGAAATTAAGGCGGATTGGATTAAGAGTGTTGAAACTCGTGCATTAAAAGAGTACTCTTTGCGTTTTGAGGCAGAGGCGAACCCTTCGTATGATGAACGCAAGGGTGATATTGTTATCAAAGGCGAAGGATTTAGCGAAACTATTACCGTTACACAGGCACAAACAGCAGTTATTTCGCTCTCTACCACTGAACAAAATTTCGACTCCGAAGGTGGTACTTTCGAAGTAGAGGTAGAGCATAGTGTCGATTACGATGTTAAAATTAGTGATGATTGGGTTACTCAGATAGAGAGTCGTGCCGTGGAGACAACTACACTTCACTTCGCTGTGGCAGAAAATACAACATACGGGGAGCGCAAGGCGACAATAACCATTAAAGGTGGAGATATAACAGAAACCATTGCGGTAGTACAAACGCAGAATAATTCCATAATTCTTTCAACTCCGACAGTTAATTTGCCTCAAGCTGGAGGAGCATTCACCGTTAAACTCAAAGCAAACATCGACTACGAGTATGAAATTAAGGCGGATTGGATTAAGAGTGTTGAAACTCGTGCATTAAAAGAGTACTCTTTGCGTTTTGAGGCAGAAACGAATCCTTCGTTTGATAAGCGAGTGGGTGAAATTGTTATCAAAGGTGGGGGATTTAGTGAAATTGTTACCATTACACAAGCGCAAACCAATATGTTAACTCTTTCTACTACTAGCCAAAACTTTGCTTGTACTGGTGGAGAATTTTCTGTTGAAGTGCAGCATAATATAGATTACACAGTTAAAATTAGCGAAAATTGGGTCACACAAATAGAGAGTCGTGCAGTGACAACATCTACGATTCATTTCATTGTGGCAGAAAACACAACTTCTGAAAGGCGTAATGCAACCATAACTATAAGTGGTGACGGTATCTCAGAAACTATCACAATCGAGCAAGATGAATTCTCTCTACCACATAATCAATTGAGATATACAACAATAAATGGCGAAATTCTACCTTTAAATGATACATCTGTTTTTGGCGCTAATATAACCTCGCATACATATTTAAACGGGCAAGGTATAATAACCTTTGATGCTCCTGTTACATCTATTGGAGATAAAGCATTCGAGTGGTGTTCTGCACTGACAAGCATTACTATTCCTGATAGCGTTACTTCGATTGGAGATTATGCATTCTATAATTGCACATCACTAACAAGTGTAACAATTGGTAATAGCGTTACTTCGATTGGGCGTTCCGCATTCAGTGGTTGCACCTCACTGACAAGTGCAAAAATTGGCAATAGTGTTACTTCATTTGGAGACAATACATTCTATAATTGCACCTCGCTAACAAGTATTACAATCCCAGATAGCGTTACTTTGATTGGAAGTAAGGCGTTCTATGAGTGCTCCTCACTGACAAGTGTAACAATTGGCAACAGTGTTACTACGATTGGAAGTTATGCATTCAGTGGTTGCACCTCGCTGACAAGTGCAACAATCACAAATAGCGTTACTTCGATTGGAGAGGGAGCATTCCAATCTTGCAGAAGTTTGACAAGTGTTACCATTCCCGACAGTGTTACTGAGATTGGATATAAGGCGTTTGAAGGGTGCGCAGGAGAGTTGGTAATCAATAGTAGAAATATTGTTGAACAGAGTTACGATTACGACAAACGACCCGTTAATGATACTTCAGGATGGCTTTATGGAGCTGCATTTACCAAACTGACTATTGGTAATAATATCACCGAGATTGGTGACTACGCATTCTATGAATGCACTTCTCTGACAAGTGTTTTAATTCCATATAGCGTCACTTGGATTGGATATTATGCATTCTATAATTGCTCCTCACTGACAAGTATAACTATTCCAGGTAGCGTCATTTGGATAGAAATTGGAGCATTCTCTAATTGCACCTTACTAAGAAACACATACGTTAATATAACAGATTTAGCGGCGTATTGCGTTAATAATGTCATATACAAAGTCCCTGGTGCTAAGCATCTTTGCGTCAATAGCGAAGAAGTTAAAGAATTAGTTATTCCCAACGGCGTTACTGAGATTGGAAGTTATACATTCAGTGGTTGCACCTCACTGACAAGTGCAACAATCACAAATAGCGTTACTTCGATTGGAGAGAGAGCATTCCAATCTTGCAGAAGTTTGACGAGTGTTACCATTCCCGACAGTGTTACTGAGATTGGATATAAGGCGTTTGAAGGTTGCAGGGGAGAGTTGGTAATCAATAATAGAAATTTTATTGAACAGAGTTACGATTACGACAAACGACCCGTTAATGATACTTCAGGATGGCTTTATGGAGCTGCATTTACCAAACTGACTATTGGTAATAATATCACAAAGATAGGAAGTTATGCATTCTATAAATGTACCTCGCTGAAAAGTGTTACAATACCAGATAGCGTTACTTCGATTGAGGATAATACATTCAAATTTTGTGAGTCGCTGACAAGTGTTACTATTGGCAATAGCGTCACTTCGATTGGAGATGTTGCATTCTATGGTTGCACCTCTCTGAAAGGAGTAGATATTACCGATTTATCGGCTTGGTGTAAGATTAATTTTGGTGATAGTTCTGCAAACCCTCTTTATAATGGAGCAAAACTCTATCTTAATGGTAGCGAATTAACTGATATTACAATTCTGTCGGATATTGCAGAGATTAAAAGTTGTGCATTTAATGGTTGCACCTCACTGACAAGTGTTACAATTCCAGATAGTGTTGCTTTGATTGGAAGTTGTGCATTTAAAGATTGCTCCTCGCTGACAAGTGTTACTATTGGCAATAGTGTTACCTCAATTGGAGATTCCGCATTCAGCGGTTGTTCCTCGCTGACAAGCGTTACCATTCCCGACAGTGTTACTTTGATTGGTGGTTATGCATTCCGTGATTGCACCTCGCTGACAAGCATTACTATTCCCGATAGCGTTACTTCGATTGGAGATAGGGCATTCTATAGTTGCGACTCGCTGACAAGTGTTACCATTCCCGACAGTGTTACTTCGATTGGAGATGATGCATTCCGTGATTGCACCTCGCTGACAAGTGTTACAATCGGCAATGGTGTTACTGAGATTGGAGAAGAGGCATTCTATGATTGCATCTCGCTGACAAGTGTTACTATTCCAGATAGCATTATCAAGATTAGTAATAATGTATTTAACGGTTGTCTCTCACTGAAAGACACTTATGTAAATATAACAGATTTACCAAAGTATTGCACAAGTAATCCCATGTCAAACATACCTGGTTCTAAGCACATATTGGTTAATGGAGTAGAGGTAAAAGAGTTGGAAATTCCAGATAGCGTTACTTCGATTGGAAGTTCAGCATTCATTGGTTGCTCTTTGCTGACAAGTGTAATAATTCCAAATAGCGTTACTTCGATTGGAGGTGGTGCATTTGAAAATTGCACCTCGCTGAAAGAGATAAATTGCCAACCGACAGTACCCCCTAGTCTTGGCAAAAATGCATTTAATGGTAATGCTACTGCTCGTGTTATATATGTTCCAGCCAACAGCGTTTCTCGCTACCAAACAAATTGGAGTGGTTACAAGTATGCTATAACATATGAGGGAGGTCCACTTCCATTAAAAGTTGGGGACCTTGTTAGCAAAAATGGAGCTACAGGTGTTGTTTACTATGCAGATGATTCATCCATTGAAATTGTATCAGTTGAGGAAACATCTGCAGATTGGTATTCAGCTAAAACCTGGTGTGAAAATTATGGTTCAGGTTGGTGTTTACCAAGTACATTTACATTACAGAGAATATACAACAATGCATCAGTTATCAACTCAACTCTCTCTGCAAATGGTTGTACCTCACTCGGAACAGGATATTACTGGTCTTCTACTGAGTACAATGACAGCTTCGCATACAGATTGAATTTCAGTAATGGTTATTCAGGCTACTACAACAAGAATTACACAGGCAATGTGCGTGCTGTCCTCGCTTTTTAATTAACTATTTAACTATTCGGTTGGTGGTTTTTCGCCACCAACCTTAAATAAACTTATTATTAACTTAAAACTTTACAACTATGACTAAAGAAGAGTTTATTAAAGCTATCACTACTTTCCCCTTTTTAACAGAAGAAGAGCTAGAGGCAAACAATTTAATTCACACAGTAACAGAAGCGAAGAAAAACGATATTAAATCTGCGTTTGAGCGTTATAATATAATAAGTGAGTGTGTTGCGCTCTTTGGAGATTGGGCTGTAAGTGAAGATAATGATATTGTAAATATATCACCTAAATGTGCTTATTATCCAATACTTTCCAATAATCATGTACTCAAATCGGAGAATAAAATTTTTGACCAATTGGACGGTAAAGATTGGTTTAAGAATACTCCAAAACAAAGAAGTTCTTTAGTGGATGCTTTATCCTATCGTGAGTATAAATCCAAATAATTCTTTTGAAAATTACCTCTCCAGAAAGAACAAGTGATAATTAAGAACATTTAAAACTATATTATGAAAAAATTATTATTTTGCCTGATGGCATTGGCTACGCTGACAATGGTCGGCTGCGAAAAAGAAGAAGCAACAACATCTGCCTTAATCGGAACTTGGGATTTGGTCAAGATAGAGATAGATGGTGAATCTTACCCTATTGAGTCATCGTCATCGTTGAAGTTTACCGCAACAACGGTAACAATCTACGACGAGGATGATATTTTCAGCGGAGTACCAACCGAGTACGAATACAAGGATGGCAGGATTTGGATAATGGGCGCAGGGCTTTGGAAGGTGATTTCATTGAATAGCTCCACACTAAAACTACTTATCGACGGAGAAACATTAACTTACCGTAAAAGATAGCAGCTATTCAAACAAATCTTTGAATAATCCGAATACATAAATCGTCGATCGCAATTAGCGACCGACGATTTTTCTGAATACACCCGAAGGTTGAATACACTAAACAATACCTTGCTTTATCACTTCATTAACAATGGCGGTAATGCGTTTCGTTGCTTGGCTCTTGCTGTCTCCATGCAAGCTTCCACACAATTCAACCGTTCTCCAAAAGAGATTGTCATCTTGCGGCAGGTCGTTCTTGCGTAGGCGAGCAAGGCTTATGGAATTTTTTGCAATACACTCCTCTAAATAGTCGCTCATATCCATTCCTGGCTCTTTCTGCTGTTGAGGGCGGGCGGCGGAACACCCAGCCTCCTTTTCAGAACAAGGGCTGACGGGAGGAGTATTATCACTTTCACTCTTGGAATTTATATGGATTTCTTTCTCCGCCTCGCTCGCTGGAACAAACACAAGACCCTTGAGGTCTAAACCCAGATTTCTTTCATTGTTTTCTTCCTCTTCTTCCT
>JAGBTO010000105.1 GCA_017631285.1 Alistipes sp. | reverse complement strand
GCATTAACGAATACCAACAATACGTTACGGTCCTTGATCTTCTGATCCTCAACCTTAACATCCTCGGGTGGCAGCGGCGGAAGCACGCGTGACAGACCCTTGTCAGAGTTCATTGTAGTAGCAACGAGGAAGAATATAAGCAACAAGAAAGCGATATCGGCCTGAGAGTCGGCGCGAACTTCCGGTGTTTTTCTATTTCCCATTATACTACCTCCTTATTTTAATGCGTCAGAAATTGCTGAATAGATAGCTGAAATAATTGCGCCAGCACCTGCTACATAAGCAACCAAGATACTTGCGTCAGAGATAACAGTGTCATCACGCTCGAAATAACCCTGATTACCGAGGTCTACAATCTGGTAGTCGTGACCGTTAGCGATGAAGTAAGCACCTGCGATAATAGCAACTACTGCTACACCAGCAAAAATAGTACCCTTGATACCAGTAGGCTTCTGGATCAAATCCGAGATCGCAGCAATGATGGCGATAACGAGAGCCACTGCGAAGATAGCATAGCCCCACATGAGCATGCTACCTACTGCGGTTGCGTTCTCTACGGTCGGTACTTCGGGAGTAGTGAATACTGACCAGAAGACCAATGCCAAAGTTACAGCAATCAGGATGGGTGACAGATATTTAATCAATTTTCCCATTGTGTCTAAATCTTTTTAAGGTCTTAATTATTTCTTTGCGTAAGCAGTCATGATGTCTACCAAAGTGATAGAAGCATCCTCCATTGTGTTAACCAACGCGTCAATCTTAGATACGATGTAGTTGTAGAACAACTGGAGAACAACCGCAGCGATAAGACCCATCAAAGTAGTCAACAAAGCCACCTTAATACCACCTGCTACGATAGTAGGAGAAATATCACCAGCAGCCTGAATCTGGTCGAACGCACCGATCATACCAACAACGGTACCCATGAAACCCAACATAGGAGAAAGAGCGATGAACAAACCAATCCAAGAAAGACCTGACTCCAACTGGCCAGTCTGAACTGAACCGTAAGAAACAACTGCCTTCTCTACAGCGTCCATACCCTGATCCATACGATCGAGACCCTGATAGTAGATAGAAGCAACGGGACCGCGAGTGTTGCGGCAAAGATCCTTAGCAGCCTCAACGCCGTTGTTGTTCAAAGTCTCCTCGAACTTAGCGATGAACTTCTTAGTGTTGATGTTAGAGAATGCCAAGAAAAGCATACGCTCGATAGCAACTGCCAAACCGATTACCAAACAAATCAACACGGGCATCATCCAGCCCCAACCACCCTCGAGGAACTTCTGCATCAAGATCTGGTGCATTGTCTCACCTGCGAGCTCAGTCTCAGCACCCTGTGCGAAGGCGCTTACAGTGCCAAGTACGGCAACTGCCAAAAACATAAGATTTTTTTTCATAACTGTTTTAATAAATTTTAATTAGTGTTTTGTTACTTTTTGTTTATAGTTTTATGTCGTTAAAAATTTCTCACAAAAAAAATCACTTTTTTTCGTAGGCAAACCCCACATATAGCCATTTCGGGCATTAGTACGCCTATTGGTATACTCGCCACGTATAGCATTTCTCCCTTACTGCAACTTATTGTCGATTAGCGTGTTACGCCACGAAAGACCTCCCTTTTAGGGGTGGTTAAAGCAGTTTTGGTAGAGTTTACGTTGCGAAATATAGGAATTATTTTTTTTATATGCAAGTACCTACAACGTAAATTCTCCTCTAATTGGTTTTCTCATTAGGTCAATACTCTGTTCCAAATCGAGGTTTTTGCCCAAAACATACATTAATTTGGTGATGGCCGCTTCGGTAGTCATATCGTATGCCGAGATTACACCCACCGAGCGCAGGCGCTGGCCGGTCTCGTAGAGTTGCATCTCCACCTTTCCGTTGTCGCATTGTGTTACGTTGAGCACCATCACTCCTCGCTCTACGGTCTTGCGCATAAGATCGAGGAACCACTCGGTCGTTGGGGCATTGCCTGCGCCGTAGGTCTCAAGTACTACGCCACGCAGACCCTCAACCGAGAGTATTGCTCGCAGTGTATATTCGCCGATGCCGGGGAAGAGCTTTATGATGGCCACTCCCTCGCTCAGCATAGTGGCTATGCGCAGGGGCTCGTTCGTCTGTGCGGGGCGAGCAATGGCAGCAGTGTTGTAGGCTATTTTCACACCCACCTCGGCCAGCGAGGGGTAGTTCGGCGATGAGAATGCGTCCAGCTCCTCAGCACTACTTTTACGCGTGCGGTTGCCTCGGCACAGGCGGCTGTGGAAGAGTAGCGACACCTCGGGCACAGCCGGCTCGTCGCCAATCTTGGCTGCAGCCACCTCAATGGCGGTGATAAGGTTCTCGCGACCGTCGGTGCGGAGCAGTCCGATGGGTATCTGGCTACCTGTAAATACCACAGGCTTAGCAAGATTCTCCAGCATAAAACTCAGCGCCGATGCCGTGTACGACATAGTGTCGGTGCCGTGCAGAATCACAAAGCCGTCGTAGGCCTCGTAGCGACTACGGATAACCTCGGCTATGGCACACCAGTCCGATGGGCGCACGTTCGACGAGTCGATGAGTTTGGGCATTGTGTGAACGGCTATATCGACATTGAGGCGACGCAACGAGGGGAACTCGTCGTAGATGCCGCTGAAGTCGAACGGCACAAGGGCGCCGGTCACCTCGTCGGGCTTCATACCGATGGTACCTCCCGTGTAGATGATAAGTATCGAGGCGCGTGCATCCTCAGTTTTACGGATAATTTGTTCCATCTTACCTTATATTTATAGTATTATTATTTATCTAAAAACATTCTTCTTGCGCTCTCGGTTGTCACGCGGGCTACCTCCTCGTCGCTCAGCCCCTTTATCTGGGCTATCTTCTGACACACATAGCCGACATATGCCGACTCGTTGCGGCGGCCACGATAGGGCACGGGCGTTAGGTAGGGGCAGTCGGTTTCAAGGATTATATCCTCGAGCGCCATCTCGGCTACTGCCTCGGCCACGATGCTCTTCTTGTAGGTCACCACGCCTCCTATGCCAAAGAGCCAGTCGCCACACTCCTTCAGGCGGCGATATGTCGAGGCATCCTCGGAGTAGGCGTGCAGAACACCTCGAAGACGTTGTCCCTGTCGTCGTGCTCGCTCGCACTCGCTCTCCAAAATCTCACACATATCATCCCACGCTGCGCGTGTGTGAATGGCTACGGGAAGATCGCGCTCGGCGGCCCAGCGGCATTGGGTGATGAAGGCCTCGCGTTGCTCGGCAACAAAATCCTGACTCCAATAGTAGTCCAATCCAATCTCACCTACGGCGCAGAACTCAATGCCCTGTGGTGGCGAATTGAGGTACTGCTCCACCTCAGATAGCTCCTCGCGCCAACGTGGGTTGTCGTTTATCGAGGTAGGGTGTAGGCCCATCATCGGACGGCACATCTCAGGCTCGGCAAGGGAGAGCGAAAACATACGCTCGTGGCTCTCGGAGTCGATGGCGGGCAGAAGTAGTGTGCTAACGCCCCCTTTGCGTGCTCGTGCGATGGCTTCGGCGCGGTCTGCGTCAAACTCCTCAGCATAGAGGTGGGAGTGAGTATCAATTAATTGCATAATCTTCGTCGTTAAGTGTGTTTAGGTAAGCCACAAGTTCGCGGCAACTGCGCTGCTCACCCTTGGTAGGGTAGCGTGAGGCCATACGCTCGATGTGTTGCAGAGCCTTCTCGATGGCACTTTTGTCGCATTTGACAAAACGCTCATAAACATATATGGTTACGGCGCGGCTCAACATATAGTGTGCGTATGTGCGAGCATACTTCACTGTCTTCTCATCCATCAAAGCCTCTATCTCATAACGCGGGCGGTGTAGCATAATTGCGGGGAGCAATAGTTCGCACGCAGTCTCCATCTGCAAGAGCTCTAACAGGCGATTTCCTGTTGCACGTAGGCTTCTTAGGTCAGCATAGGCAGCCTCGAAGTTCAGAAGTTCTATCTCGCGTGAGGCTCGCATACCAATGACTGTAGCGTTGAAGTAGTCGCTCGGGTCGGCATCGTTGGGAAGCGAGAACCACTCTTCGGGCATATCGCAGAGGCGCGCACCGCGAGTATATACGGCATTGGCTTTGAGTTGTACCCATAGCAGGCGACGCGCCTGGACATTGTGTTTTAGTATTCGTATGTTGTCACCATCGTTGGCCACACCACCAAGCTTCATCGGTATGCCGTTGGTAATGGCAATATAGGCACCCGAAAGAGCTAGCATCACCAATAGGCAACTCACAGCAACACCCGCAACGTGCATAAAGAGGATTGCAATCGACAGAATGACAACCACCATATTGGCTATCACTCCACCCGCCAGATACCAGGCGTAGGGCATTTGGTGGGCATCGTTTATATCCTCTATCTTGGGCTCCATAAGGCACTGTCCGCCCGTGCCCGCTATGCTGAAACGGCCAAGTTGCCACTCCTGATCGTGGCGCACAAGGATGATGTTTGCTATGCGGAACGAGACCATACGAAAGCCCGTTAGAAGACCACACACAAGATGTCCCGCTTCGTGGATTATAATCTGCATAAAGAAAGCAACCACGCATATGAGCATACCCCCCATCCACGAGGCCATAAAGAGGATAAATCCCTGCTCGTCCATCACTCTTGTGAGGAATGAACGCAGCTCGGGTACTGCAAACAACGATGCGGCGAAGCTCAGACCTATCAATATGCCTATGCCTAAGCCTTGCAACGGTTTTAACAACTGTTTAATGCTTTTTCGTTTGCTCATATCAGTTTTTCGTATTGTTTACCTGGTAGCTGACGTATTGCACCAGATAGTTCGAGATTCATAAGTAAAAGCGAAAGTTCTCCAGCACCGAGTCCGCTGCGCACGAGCAGAGTGTCGATGGTTATGGGGTCGCTGTTGAACAGTGCCAGCAGGCTGCTCTCCTCATCGGTCAGAGGCAGTGGCTCCTTGGTCGGTGATGAGATGTGGTCCAGTCCCATATCCCACATCAGTTCGCGTGCTATGTCCTCGCCCGAGAGTATGGCTTGTGCCTTGCGGTTGCGAATCAGCAGGTTGCAACCTCGTGAGTTGATATCTGTTGCACGCCCCGGCAAGGCCAATATGGTGCGGTTGTAGCCGTCGGCGAAGGCTGCCGTAGAGAGCGAGCCTCCCGACTCGGGCGACTCCACTACCACAGTGCCGGCTGCAAGGGCGGCGATGATGCGGTTGCGGGGGATGTAGAAACGGCCGTTCTGCTTGGTTTGAGATGATAACTCACTTACGATGGCGCCACCATTGGCAATCATATCCTCGGCCAGATGCAGATGCGCCGTAGGGGTAATGTCGGGCAGGGCGTTGGC
Source organism: Alistipes sp. (assembly GCA_017631285.1). Lineage (GTDB taxonomy): Bacteria > Bacteroidota > Bacteroidia > Bacteroidales > Rikenellaceae > Alistipes. The sequence continues at coordinate 47,519 of JAGBTO010000105.1, read as the reverse complement.
CACCACTCCCACCGTAGCAAGTCCTGCTTGTAGTGCTGCACGATGGCAGGCGCTATCCACTCCGTAGGCCAAGCCACTCACCACCACGGCATCGGGCACAGCCTCGGCAAGGCCCTGCACAAGCTCGTTGCACATACGCTGTCCGTAGGATGATATTTTGCGTGTGCCGACAAAGGCTACACATCGTCTATGCAGGGCGTCGACGTTGCCTCGCACGTATATCACAGGCGGGTAATCGTCGGCCTCACGCAGTAGTGTCGGGTAGTCGCTTTGGGTCGATGCAATGGCTTTGATGTTGTGTTTCAGGCAATACTCTGCCTCGCGTTCTGCCTCACGAAGGCCTGTCTGGGCTACAATCGAGCGTGCCACGTCTTCGCGCAACTCGGCTTGAACGATGAGTTCCTGTGCCGATGCAGCATAGATGGCCTCAGCCGAGCCGAACGACTCCAATAGATGCACCGCCGCGCGTGTTCCCAAGCGGGGAACAAACGTGAGAGCTATCGCTTTTATTGGCATCGACGACATAAATAGTGCGTAAATGAGGTTTTACAAGAGGTAAAGTTAGTAAAAAATGCAGAAAAAGCACGAAACTTGCGTCAAAGTTTTGGCGTAATTAGAATTTTTTGTATATTTGCACCTCGAAAAGGATGGGGATGCCCCCGTGCACCTCGCCTTTGAAAACATAATGGTCCGATGGATGAGTGGCTTAGTCACCGGTCTGCAAAACCGTCTACAGCGGTTCGAATCCGCTTCGGACCTCAAAAAACCCTTCTACAAGCACTTGTAGAGGGGTTTTTAATTTTTTACGCCCTTTTTACGCCCCATTAAACAGGCTTGAGTAAGAATAAGCTACACAATTTCTCGTTTTTGCCTCCCCCTGCTATATAAACATCATAGCGACCGACAGGATTGTGATAATCTGAATAAATCGGCGGAACGCCTTTTCGGGGAACAACTTGACAATGCCAATACCCAGCCAGGCACCGATGCCGATGATAGGCAGCATCGCGAGGTTGAGCGAGAATGTATCCCACGATATGTTGTCCCACACGAAAATCTGAAGGGGCACCTTCAGCAGATTTACCACAAGGAAAAACCAAGCGTTTATGCCGATATACTCCATTTTGTCCTTTCGCATCGAGAGCAGATATACCGAGAGCACAGGGCCTGCGGCATTGCCAATCATCGTGGTAAAACCTCCGAGCAGTCCGAACAGTGCCGAGTACCACCATCTCTTCATCCAGCGATTCTCCTTGCCGAAGAGCTCACTCCACAGCATTACGACCAGTGCCAGCGTCAGGGTCCAGCCCATCAGTTGGCGGAACTCGTCGGTGGGAATCAGCCTATCGACAAAAATGGCGACGAAGAAACCAATGATGGCCGTCGGGAGCAGTTTGGCAACCACCTTCCAGTCGGCTATGCGCTTGTAATAGACTACGGCTATGATGTCGGCCATACAGAGCATAGGTAGTATTACGCCCGTTGATTCCTTGGCGCCGAATGCTATAGCCATATAGGGTACGGCGAGCAGCATCAGACCCTGCACGCCCGTCTTCGACATACCAATACAAAGCGCCGTAAGCGCAAGGATAGTCCACTGAAATATGGTTAGTGTTTCAATCATTGTCTAATGAGTTTCTCTGTTTGATGGCGTAAAAATAGGGGTAATTTCTCGGATGCCAAAATCGCTCCGCAAAAACATCCGACTATAGGGTGGTGTATATGCGTAATTTTTGTTTATCTTTGTTTCGATGGATAAGTTTGTACCACATAGCATAGACTCCACCAACTCCTACACAACGGAGCTAATGGGTGAAGTAAAGGCAGGATTCCCAAGCCCTGCCGAGGATATTCGTGAGAAGTTGGATTTGATAAAACTCCTCGTTAAGCATAAGGCATCCACATTCTTTTTCCGTGTGGATGGAGTCTCTATGGTCGATAGCGGAATGGATGAGGGAGATATTCTTATCGTGGATCGTGCCATTGATCCCTACAACAATTGCAAGGCCATATGCTACATTGATGGCGAATATACCGTAAAGCGTGTCGAAATGTCTGACCAGGGTGTGCGACTGATGCCTGCTAATGAGAGTAAGACCACATACAAACCTATTAAGATAACAAGTGAGAATAATTTTCTTATTTGGGGCGTGGTAACGTGGGTAATTAAAAAGATGTAGCGATGTTTGCCCTTGCCGATTGTAATAACTTCTATGCCTCGTGTGAGAGGGTGTTTCGCCCTGACTTGCAACGTAGGCCTATCATTGTTCTGTCGAGCAATGATGGATGTGCTGTGGCAAGAAGTAATGAGGCAAAGGCTCTGGGCATAAAGATGGGCGCACCCTTTTTCAAGATTCGTGATATTGTCGAGAAGCATAATGTTGCTGTATTTTCAGGAAATATGGCTCTCTATGGCGATATGTCGCAACGTGTGCGTTGGGTGCTGGAGGAGTATGCTCCATCTGTGGAAGTGTATTCTATTGATGAGTGTTTTCTCGATTTGCGAGGAATGACAAACATAGATTTTGATGCTTATGCAAAGGAAATATCTGCTCAGTGTTGGAGGCAAACATCTATTCCTGTATCAGTAGGCATTGCTCCGACCAAAACATTGGCAAAGATTGCATCCAAACTCTGCAAGCAGTATCCCAAACTCAGAGGGGGTTGCTATATGCACCGACCACAAGATATTGAAAAGGTTTTGCGAAAATTCCCAATCGAAGATGTATGGGGTATTGGTCGTAGGTCTGCACCGAAACTTCATAGCATCGGTGTACATACAGCCTACGAGTTCACCCAAATGTCAGAAAAGGCAGTTCAGTCGATGTTCGGCATAACGGGCGTGCGTACTTGGAAAGAACTTCGTGGCGTTCCTTGTATTGAGTTCGAGGATGGCTTTGAGGCTAAACAATCTATTTGCGTATCACGTAGTTTCTCGTCTGAGATATATGATGTGGCAGAGTTGCAGGAACAGATAGCCAACTTTGCAAGTTCTATGGCTGAGAAACTGCGTAAGCAGCGAAGTGTGGCTGCCGAAATGGTGGTGTTTGCATACACAAACCGATTTAAGGATTCTGCACCTCAAACATACTCTAATGGGTTGGTATATTTTACAACGCCTACGTCAGACCAACGAAAGATTGTTGCCGATGCAGTCCGTATTACACAAAGAATTTTCAAAAACGGTTACGGTTATAAAAAGGCAGGAGTAATAGCAACCAAGATTATTGCCGAAGCGGATGTGATGCACACCTTGTTTGAAGATACAGAGGCTATCGAGCGTGAGCACAAGATAACATCTGCATTGGATAGCATTAACGCTACATTTGGCAAGGGCACAATCAAGTTGGCCGTTCAAGGTAGCGGTAAGATTAAAACCTCAAGCGACAACCAATCACCTCACTACACAACCCGCTGGAGCGACATTCCCAAGGTGAGCGTGAAGTGATTGCGAGCCTTGCATCCGCTTGGTATGGAGTGGATTTGAGTGAAAAAGTATTGAGCAAATCTTCTATATAGCACTCTTTATTTTATCTTATTTTGCCATTAAGGGAAAAATTCATAAATTTGATAAAAGTTTTTCTCTATGAAGGTAAATGTGACTTCGAAATCTTATAAGTGGGAGATAATCTTCCTGCTGTGGGTTGCCTATTTCCTGAATCAGGGTGACCGTCAGGTCTTCAACACCGTGTTGCCGCACATTCAGGCGTTTCTGGGTGCGAGCGATGTGACGATGGGTCTGATATCGACCTGCTTTAACCTCTTTTTTGCCCTTACGGTGCCCTTCGCAGGCTACTTTGCCGACCGTCTGAGCCGCTCAAAGATTATCATCTTCAGCGTGGCGTTGTTCAGCACGGCAACTATGTTTACAGGCTTTGCCAACACCGTCATGCTGATGATTCTGCTGCGTAGTGTGGCTACGGGTGTGGGTGAGGCAATATTTGGCCCTACCTATCCCGCCATCATTGCCGAGTATCACGATACGCGTACCCGTGCCCGAGCGATGTCTATTCATCAGACGGCATACTATGTGGGAGTCATCGCAAGTGGATTTCTCGCAGGTCTTATTGCCGATACCTTAGGCTGGCAATACTCCTTCCTTATCTTTGGTGCGGCGGGTGTGATATTCACCTTTGTGCTTGTTGCGCGCCTTAAAGATAAGCATCAGGCATCGGAGTCAAGCGCAGCGAAGGTGGCAAAACCCTCATTCTTCGAGGCTATGTCGGCCATCTTCCGCGTGCCTACGGCTGTGTGTATGATATTTGGCTTTACCTCGCTTATCTTTGTGCTTACAGGTTACCTGACGTGGATGCCCAAGGTGCTGATGGAGAACTTCTCGCTGAGTTCGGCCTCTGCCGGCTTTAACTCTATGTTCTGGACTCACGCAGCGGCATTTGTCGGTGTGCTGGTTGCCGGAAGCCTATCGGATAAGCTGGCGACGTGTCGTGGCGGAGGTAAGAACCGCCTTATCCTGCAGGCTGGCGGTCTGCTGCTGGCGGCTCCCTGCATCGTGCTGATGGGTCTGTCTGAAAGCCTGGTGGTGGTCTATGCCGCACTTGCAGGCTTTGGCTTCTTCCGTGCATTCTTTGACGCTAATACATACTCTATCCTCTACGACGTTATATCTGAGCGCTACCACTCTTCATCCTCTGCCGTGCTGCAGATGTTCGGCTTTGGAATGGGCTCGCTCGCTCCGCTTATCCTCGGCCTTATGAGTCCCAAGTTGGGTCTGTCGGGCGGTATTGCTGCGCTGGCTGTAATATGGGTTGTGGCGGGAGTTGTGCTGCTTGTGGCTAAGTTCTTCTTCTTTGATAAGGATGTCGAGAGACTGAAAAAACAGCAGCAACAATGAAACTGATTGTAGAGAGTGGAGCTACCAAGGGCGACTGGCGTGTAGTAGGCGACGGTGGCGAGGCTGTGGCATCGTTCCGTGCTGCGGGAACCAATGTCTCGACTATGCCGATTGCGGCCGTAAATGATATTGTTCGCACTATTTGCGAAGATATTGTTTTGGCGGGATATGCCGTTAAGGAGGTCTATATGTACACGGCTGGCGTGGTTACCGAGTCTGTTGCTGAAGAGCTATCGCAACTATTCCGCACTCTGCTTTCGTGCGAGAAGGTGGAGATATGTGACGACCTGACGGCTGCTGCCCGTGCGGCGTGTGGTCATCAGGCCGGTATTGTGGCAATACTTGGAACGGGCTCCAATTCGTGCCAGTTTGATGGCGAAAAGATAGTAAAAAGAGTCTATTCCAGCGGCTTCATCCTAGGTGATGAGGGCAGTGCCGCAACACTCGGCAAACTCTTCATCGCCGATTTTCTGAAGGGGCTTGTACCCGAGGAGATTGCTGCCGATTTTAGAAGCCGTTATCCGAGCGATTATGCCACAATCATTGCCAATGTATATCGTTCGGCGGGCTCACCCTCGGCATATTTGGGAGGCTTTACCCCTTTTATTATGGAGCACTACGCTAATCCATATATCAAGACACTTGTCGAAGATAATTTCCGAGCCTTTATCACCCGCTCGTTGCGCCAGTATGATGTGGGGCGCTACCCGATAGGTGTTGTGGGTGGTTTTGGCAATGCCCTGCGTGAGATATTTGAGCGTGTGGCCGAGCAGGAGGGCATACGCATCGAGCGATTTATCTCTAACCCCATTGAAGAACTTATAAAATATCACACTATATGAGAACAACAGAGCAGAGCTCAAACTATGAGAATCTGGATCAGATGACAACCCTGGAGCTGCTTCGTGCAATGAATGCCGAGGATATGACCGTACCCGTAGCCGTGGGTGACTCCATTCCGCAGATCGAAGAGTTGGTCGATGGCGTTGTCGAGCGTATGAAGCGCGGTGGCAGGGTGTTTTACATCGGTGCAGGCACAAGTGGCCGACTCGGTATTGTGGATGCTTCGGAGATACCTCCTACCTATGGTGTGAGAGATAAGTTCATCGGTATCATTGCCGGAGGCGATGGCGCTATACGTACCGCAGTTGAGGGTGCCGAGGATGATTGGGAGCAGGGCTGGCAGGATATACTCAAGTTTAATCCCACCTCGGAAGATACCCTTGTGGGTATTGCAGCGTCGGGAACAACGCCCTACGTCATTGGTGCAATCAAACAGGCCCGAGCCATTGGTATGCTCACCTCGTGTATCACCAATAACGAGGGCTCGCCATTGGCCGCCGAGTCACAGATACCTATCGTTACGGTGGTCGGCCCTGAGTTTGTTACGGGTAGCACGCGTATGAAGTCGGCTACGGCTCTGAAGCTGATACTTAATATGATCTCTACGGCTACGATGATTCGCCTGGGTCACGTGCGAGGCAGTCGTATGGTTGATATGGAGCTTACGAACAAGAAACTCGTCGATCGTGGCGCACGAATGATTATGGAGGAGACCGGCATCGAGGATTACGACCTTGCCCGCCAGCTACTGTTCCAGCACGGCAAAGTACGTGCCGCAGTGGAGGCATTTAAGGCAATGAAGTAGTAGCGAATAGATTATTCGGGCAGAGTTATGGGGCGTGAATAGCGCAGCGTAGATTCCGATTTGCGAATCTCATACTCTAATTTGTAGCCTCCATCCTCTTGCAGTGTCATTACGACCAGCTCGCAATTTGCGGGTGAGAGCATCTGTTCAAACTCCTCTACCGTCAAATGGTAGTAACGCATCAAAAATAGGCGAATTGTAAGGCTATGTGTTACCAAGACGCAGTTCTCGGGGAAGTTTTCGCTACGAAAATCACGATACAAGCTACCCAGCAAATCATCGATGCGGTCGTATACGTCGGTGCCCGACTCGCCACCCGGGATGCGGTAGTAGAATGAGCCATACTCACGTCGCTCGCGACAAATCTTGTCGAAATCCTCGTTGCAACGCAGATATCCCCACTCCTGCTCCCTTAGGCGAGGCTCCTCGCTATACACAAACTGTGAGCGAGGTATTGCTTTTACGATATTTTCAAACGTAGAACGTGTGCGCCAGAAGGGTGACACATAGAAATAGATGCTCTCCTCGCCAACCAACTCCTTGAGCCTGACTCCTGCCTGCTGTGCCTGCTGGCATCCCTTCTCGGTGAGTTCGATGGTGTAGTCGGGAATCTGCCCAAAAAGATACCTGTCGACATTGGCTGCCGACTCTCCATGACGGATGAGTATGATTCGTTTAGGTTTCATTGGTTATAATTTCTTTGTAATCAATAATGTAGATATCATTATGATGATAATTGATATTACCAACGATAAGGCGAATTCTATTTTTATCCCATCTTTTAATTGAGATTTCCATATCTTAAAAAGATTATAGATATCTTCTATTTTGCTATAATCCTTTGTGTAATATTGTTTGATTGTGATGTTAGAGTTGTCGGTTGAGTAATGTTCCTTTAAATATGTATATGATTCATTAATAGTGTTTCTGATTATGGTGGCATCTTTAGAATCGAAAACGTCTAGCTCTTCATAATTTATAAGATTGTCAATCTTTTCCAAATTTTGTTTTATTTCAGAATTGCCATTTGCAATAGGTAGTATGTGGCTATGAAGCGTAGAAATTTCAGCTCTAATATCAGTCTTTAATTGAAAATGTAAATATAGAGAATGTGTCATGCATGGAGCAGTGACAAGTGTTCCATATATGAGTGCAGAAAGTAGCCCGATAGAGTAGTTCATAACATTGTTTTGAACAAGGCTATCGTGCAAAATTTTAGTGCCTATAGAAAATACACCCCAAAATCCGCACACACAAATCCACAATATTGTATTACTTATAAAAGTGTTATTAGTAAACTCTTCGAATGAAACGGAAAATTTTAGAGAATTAACACATGATGAGCAGATCCAATACGATAGAATTGCAAAAAGAATCCAATACCCATATTTAGTCAATAACTTAACGCTAATGTCAGATTTGGGATTAATGGGTTGGGTATTAATTCGGTTTGATAATTCTTTGCATAATTCATCTGCTGAATATTGTGTAGCCGTTTTGTAATCGGTACTACTCAAGACTAGGTCAAGTCCAATCGGTAGTGAGCTTTCGTCGATTATGTATGGGATGATAGAATCTTTTGATTTGTGTTTATGGGCAAAAGCAATTTCGCTATTAGTGAAATTAGATGCATATGAATTCTCGCTAGCGATAAATAAGAATATGCGACTATTCAATATCGCATCCGCAATGACTTCTGGAAAGTCATTGCCTATCTTAATGAATGATTTGTCAACAAAAAAGGAGATGTTATTTTTTGTTAATTCTTTGCAAATGTGTGTTACAAGCTCTGAATCTTTGCGGCTATAGCTTATAAATACATCATATTTCATTATATTATCTTTTGGCTTAATTCCCTATATATGACTATTTATCCCTTGCGGCAGAGTTTTTCGATGAGTTCGGGTTGCTGCTGGAATTTTTCGCCGAGGTCGAGGTGCAGGGTTGCTTCTTCGCGCAGTAGGCGAGAGGTGGCCGACGAGTCTCCAAAGTCGCCCGTGAGCAGAATAACATTTATGTGCAGAGCCTTCAACTTTTTGATGAGCATCTCGTGGTCAGCGTCGCCGGTGATGAGCACCACGTAGTCGAATTGGCGAATTGTCGCCAGCTCGTAAGCCTCCAATGCATACCACACGTCGATACCCTTTTCGATGATATTTCCATCGATCTCGCGCAAGTGTTTATAGTGGAATATCACATCATTCTCGATGAGCGAATCTTCGAATTTGCGCTCCGCAAAGAGTATCTTCTTTGCGTTGGCCTCCGAGGCGCGGAAGCGCCCTCTGAAGTAGTGGTTCTCCACCACCTGGCAGATTGACTTCTCGGCACCACATTGCTCGGCAACAATGGAGCGGATATAATGTGTCAGCTTACTTACGTCGAGTCGCATTCCGCTTGTTTCGTATAATGTATCGTCGATTTTGGCGTAGTAGCCTCCATCGATAAACACTCCTATAGATTTGATTTGGTTAATAGCCATATGTCGAGTTTTATTTCGTTAGTATCCTATCTTTCTGGGTTGCTGCCAATTATATCCTTCTACATCCTCCAGCGTGACTCTGTTGCGGGGCGACGATGCATCCTTGCTTGCGCGCAGAATAACCTGCTCGTAGATGGTGCGGGCGAGGTGTTTCATTGTGCGGGCATTGGCAAACGAGAGCGTTCTGTTGGTGCATAGCTGGTCTATGTAGTTTCGCATCTTGGCTTCGGCCTCGGGGGTGAATTTTACCCTGTGTTTGCTCAGACGTCGGCACAAAATCTCGAACAACTCCTCCGACGAGTAGTCGTCGAAGAAGAATGTGTGGTCGAAATCGTAGATTCCGTTGATGGTCAGCGAATTGGCGACGGTCTGACGGGGTGAGTTGCACTCCGCAATAACCAGGGCTCCCTGTCCACCGGTTTCGGCAACCAGCGATGAGAGTTTTATGCGCAACTGCTCGCTTGTGAGTCGGTATTCAAACATATTGCGGAATTCAGGAGCGTCGCCATCGATAAGCAGCAGGCCGTGGCTGGCGAGCTTGATTGCCTGACGCAACACCTGGTCGCATTGGTATTCCGATACGTTGAAAATCTGCTCACCGCGAACCTCCACAACGTTTCCTTTATCCAGCAGATCCATCGCTTTGAGTATCTCAGCAAGTATCTCGGCAATAGTGCTTTTACCGGTGCCGGTATTGCCGACAAAATTCCATTTCAATGGCCCTTTGCCCACGAACTTTTCGCCCGTAGAGTTCAGGTAGCGGGCTATATCCACAAAATTGTGTATCGCTCGCTTGACATTATGCTGGCCCACTAAGGCGTCGAGTTTTTTGAGAGCAGCATCGATTGCGTCATCGTCAAAACCGCCCTTCTCGATGCGTGCTACCTCCTCCTTGCTTATGGGTATATCCTCGGCTACGATTGTCTTCAGCTGGCGTTTTGTTGGCTCGGCCACCTCATTCGATAGGCGGGTAGCCATACGCGGTAGGATTTCGGTCGAAAGTAGGCGTGTGACAAAACGTGCGTTGCCGAACGATGAGCGCTTGCGCAGCACCTCTCGTTTGATGAGTATTTTCAATAGCTCTTCGGCCCTCTTCGTGAAATAATAGTTGTCGGCCTTGGCTCGTTGCAGGGCTATTTTATGCAACTCCTCGACCGAGTAATCCTCGAAGTGGAATGTATATGGGAAGCGCGAACGCAAACCCTCGTTCATATCGAGCAGACGCTCCATATCCTGGGGGTAGCCTGCCAGGATGACAATCATATCGACCTGGTCGTTGGACAGGGTGGTGAGCAGCGAATCTATCACATTTTCGCCATAGTCATTCTGACCATCCTTGGCGCAGAGCTGGTAGGCCTCGTCGATGAATAGGATATTGCCTTTTGCGCGATTTAGGATGGATTTCATCTTTCGCTCGGTCTCGCCTACGTGCGAGCCTACAAGGTCGCTCTTCTCGACACGAATCACATCTCCCTTCGTGAGTAGTCCCATCGATGCGTATATCTCGCCGAGGAAGTCGGCCACAGTGGTCTTACCAGTGCCCGGATTGCCCGTAAAGACCATATGCAGGGGCGGCATCTGCGTATGCAGACCTCGCTTCATACGCATATTGGCCAGCTTCACCATATTAAGATGTTGCGCCAAATTGCGTTTTAGGGTCGATAGTCCCACCATCTGATTCAGCCCCGCCATTCCCTTTGATTTGGGCTCCTCCTCGCGCATACTCGGAATATCCTCCACCTCGATGGTCTGTAGCTGAGTCTTCGTGGGGTTCTCGATACGGCTCACACGGTGGGCCATATTGACGGCTATGGTCTGCTCCATCAAGTTGTTGATATAGCGAGCGTTACCGAAAAGCCTGTCGCGGGCACCATAGTCGCGTGCAACAACCGAGTAGAGGTGTTTGCGAACCTCGGCCGACATACGATACTTGTTGCGCTTGCAGTAGAGGTCGGCAATCTGCATCAACTCCTCGATATCGTAATCGTCAAAGAAGAAGGTCTCGTTTACACGCGATTTGATACCGGGGTTGGCATTCAGCATCTGCTCAATCTCCTCGGGGTAGCCTGCCAGCACAAGCATCCAGTCGCGACGCTTCTCGTCGGATAGGGCCGTGAGCAGGGCTTCAAGTACGTGCTTGCCCGGGTCGCGAGGATCATCGGGAACATACAGCGAGTAGGCTTCATCGATAAACAGCACTCCACCCTGAGCGCTTTCTATAGCCTGCTCGGTGGCGCGCAGTTCACTGTCGTAGTATCGACCAACAAGGTTGCGACGCTCGACCCTTACCACGTGGCCACGACTCAGCAGGCCCAAGTCCTTGTAAACCTGACCTATAATCTCGGCAATGGTGGTCTTTCCAGTGCCCGGATTACCCACAAAACGGGCGTGTAGCGATGTGCTTTTGAAAGGGAGTCCCATCTCTTTGCGGCGCTGTGCCAACGCAGATAGGCGGCCTAAGGAGTATATCTTCTCCTTTACGCTCTTGAGACCAATCATCTGCTCCAGTCTGTCCAATGCCTTGTCGCTTGAGAAGTCGTTCATAGCGTTCGAACGGAGCATCGACACCACCTGCGCAACATCGGCCTCGCCCTCCAGAGAGTATGTTCCGATGGTGAATGTCGCCACCATAATGGATCTGTCGAAGGCAGCCAGCTCGACCTTGTATTTGCCATCGCTCAGTTCGTATTTGTCGCAAGAGGCAAAACCGCATACGGCAGAGAATGTTTTGTTGTTGTCCATCTCTGCGCAAATCGATTGTTTGTCGATGAGTTTTCCAGTCTGGTCGTAAAGCGAATACGAAATGTTGTAATCCGATATGTAGTCGCCTATCGTTGATGTTAGATAGCAATGGGCATTTACTTGTAACGATTTCTCGTTCTTAAAACAGATATATCCCGTTGCTGTGTTGCAGTTGGCAGGGTTTAATCCATTGAGTCCGGGGAAAAACGCCATACGTTCGATACGCATTATGTCGAATATGGAGTTGGCGCACAAAATCTCCTTCTCGGTGCTGTATATCTCCTCGTGAGTGCCAAGCTTGCATATGCTGATATGTATCTTCTCGCGAATGGGCAAGCGCTTGGTAATCAAGTCCTCGGCATCGAACGACACTGTCACGCACCATTTGCCCTTCGCAAGCTGCGACATCGAAATCTCCTTACGCAGGATGGTGTGGCAGCGTGGGCTTTGAATTACAGCCTCTACGCCCTTACCTTTATGGCCAGAAAGAGAGTATAGAATCTTCAGATGGATGTAACGATCTCTCTTGAATAGCGGGTATATCGACTGATAACTCTCGCCGAAATCCCTATCGCTGCAAGAGGGTTTTTCGCTGGTTGAAAGTTGTATGCCTGTGCAATAAAAGTTGCTCTTTATCTGGTCGTCATCTCGCTGTTTGTCTGCTTTTGTTAAAGATTTATCGGTTTGGATGTTACCATCCTCTGAGAGGGTGGACGCTATAAATTCGTCGAGCAAAGTGTCGAAGTCTTTAAAATCATCCTCCTCCTCATCGTGGGCCGATATATCCTGCCTATCAAAGTCTGAATCGCAATCCGAGTCCTTGTCGGTGATGCTATTTCTACGGCCGGTCAGATTGAAATAGTAGAGCACCCACTCAACAAAGTGGATGTCATCGTCGGTCCAGTTTGGCTCGTAAAGTTTGAAATCAGTAATGATTTTCTGGTCGGACAGACCATTCTGCATCTTCTCCTCCAACCAGCGGAAGTAGGTCAGGTACTGCGGATTGGAAAACAATTCTGCGATATCAAAATTGGAAATAGAGCTCATAAACACGGCATTTTCCTACAAATTTATCATTATTTCACGAATAATCCCTCAATTAGCCTAAAAAATGTGGCGAATGGGTTGTGCATAATTCGAGGTTATGGCGCGCATATTAAGACTCTCAGATTACTGTTCTATAGTGGGAAACAAGTAATTCATAACAATGCACTCGAGAGTGAATTGCATCGTGAAAAATGGTAACAAAGCAGCTGTTATTTGGTGATTGGCGATGTGATTTTTGAAGTAAAACGCTTGTGTTGTTCGCGTTTTTTTGAATAAAACAACCTACTTTTTTGTGTTGTAAAGTAGTGTTAAATAAACTCTAATTCAGTCGATTTCTACACAAATTAATTAGTTTTTTGCCTGTTGATTTATGGTGCTTGCAAGAAGGTGATAATCAGCAAGATAATCAGGGGGGGGGTATTTTGAGATTTTCTGCATCTGGAAATGCATATAAAAACTTATTAAAATGATATATTTTTAGTCGTATTATTTCATCAAATGAAATAGTCTTATTATTTTTGTGGTTAGTAATTCCTTATAAGAGAGATTTAATTCGAATATGAAATCACGACACGGGATAAATAAGAACAATTTCATCATATGTTTGTTGGTGGCAATGATGCTTCCACTGTTCTCCTTTTCGCAACAGATAAAAGAGAGGTCGGAGAGTGTAAAGATTTACTTTAGACTTGGTTCTCCATCTGTAGACAAAAGCTATATGAACAATGACGCAACGTTGGCGCGTCTTGCATCGTTGCTCGAGGAGTATATGCGAGAGAACGAGGTGGCGCGAGGAGGTATTGGTATCGAGGCCTACGCCTCACCCGAGGGAACGGGCCAGATTAACTCAAACCTTGTTAATGCTCGAGCCCAGGCTGTTGTTGATATGCTTGGTGAGAAGATCGGTAGCGAGGTGGCCTACAAAATAAATTACACGGGCATCGATTGGGAGTTGCTTATCTCTGAGGTTGAGAATAACCCCCGAGTTCCATCGCAAAGTGAGGTGCTCAATATCCTGAGAAATACACCGGAGACTATCACCGTTAATGGTGAGCTTGTTAACGAGCGTCACAGGCAACTCGAAATATTGCACAACGGTGAGCCTTACCGCTGGTTGCTCAATAATGTTTACCCACGCCTTCGTTATGCCGCAGTGCGTTTGGATACGTTCTACATTGTGGAGTCGCGTGTCGTGATCGAGAGCCCTGTGCTTATCGGCGCCGAGGGTGGTAGTGCCGCTACGTCTTATGTTGTTGCAAATGCGCCTGAGAACGTTGCTATGCCCGTGGTTACAACTGCTGTGGAGTGGATTTCAAATATCACCACCGACGAGTATGGTAAGATTGCTTTCGTGGTGGCTCCAAACCCGATAGCCGAGCCTCGCAGTGTCACTATGAAAATGAACTTCCTCGGTCGTGAGCGAGAGTTTGTTGTAGAGCAGGCTGCTGCAGAGCCGGTTGTTGAGGAGCCAGTCGTTGAAGAGCCGCGCACGTTAATCGTTTCGAAGACCTCGGTGGATATGGTTGCTGAGGGTGGTAATGCTGCGGTGTCGTATGAGATTAAACCAAAAGATTCTACCGGTGTGACTGTGTCGAGCCCCGTGGATTGGATTAAATCTATCGAGATCACAGAGAGTGCGATTGCTTTTGAAGTTAGTCCTAATGAAGATGTTGAGCCTCGCACAACGACCTTGCTTGTTAAGTCTGGTGAGCTCACGTCTGAGGTTGTCGTAAACCAGGCAGCAAGAGAGTGTAAGATGCCAGTCTATATGTCGTTGCAGTCTAACCTGCTTTATGACGTTTTGGCTATCCCCAATATAGGCGTTGAGATTTATCTCGGCTCAAACCTCAGTTTAGATGCCAACTGGCAATATGCTTGGTGGCGTTCTGACAAGAGCCACTACTACTGGCGTACTTATGGTGGTGACATCGCGTTGCGTTGGTGGTTTGGTCCTAACTCACGCATTAAGCCATTGACAGGTCACCATATCGGCGTTTACGGTCAGATGATTACTTATGACTTCGAGATAGGTCAAAAGGGTATTCTTGCTGATCGCTGGAGCTGGACGGCCGGTTTGGAATATGGTTACTCGTTGCCAATTGCCAAGCGATTGAATTTGGATTTCACTCTTGGTGTGGGATACCACTGGGGTGAGTTCTACGAATATAAGCCTATTGACGAACACTACGTGTGGCAGGCTACAAAGCATCGCCAGTATGTAGGACCTACCAAGTTTGAGGTTTCTCTTGTGTGGCTTATCGGTTGTGACAACTATAACAAGGGGAAGGGAAGGAATCGATGAAAAAATTACTCAACATAATGCTATTGGTGCTTGTTCTTATGGTTACGTCGTGTAATCATAAGGATTTGTGCTATAATCACCGTGAGCACGCGCATAAGTATCATATCGAGATTGATGCGGATTACCGTCGCGACTGGGAGGAGAATTATGGTTACACCGATTGGTCAGCCTTATGGCCGACAAATTACATCGACTATGAGAGTTTGCGACCAGGGACTCCTAAGGGTCTACGCGTAATCAACTACAACGAGACATTGGAGTCGAATACCCATAACTTAGGTGCATATGGAGGTGTAGTCACACTTTATGAGGGCCCTAACGATATCTTGTTCTATAACAACGATACCGAGTATATCGTGTTCCAGCGTCACAACGATGGCAACAGGGCAACCACACGCGCAACTACGCGTACACGCTCACGTGCTACTTATACCGCTAGTGAGTATACCGAGCAGGGCGAGGAGACTATGACACCGCCCGATATGCTCTTTGCTAACTATGTCGAGGACTATGTTCCTGTGAAGAGCGTAGAGCCGGTACGGTTCCCGATCACACTGCAGCCTTTGGTATTCACCTATAAGATTCGTTACGAATTCCTGGAGGAGGATGGAGGTTTGCAGTATGTGGCATCCGCTCGAGGAGCTTTGTCGGGAATGGCTAAATCGGTGATTATGGAGACTGGCGAGACCTCTGAGGAGGGCGCAACTCTTATTTACGATGATTGCGAGATTACGGACTATGGTGTTCGAGCACTTGTAGCATCGTTTGGTATTCCCGATTTCCCTAATGATAATTATGTTGCTCGTGCGGCCGAGCGCAAGAATGGTTTGAGTTTGGAGCTTATCTTGCGAAACGGCAAACTTATTCAGCTCGACTTCGATGTTACCGACCAGGTGCAGAAGCAGCCTCACGGAGGAGTGATTGTCGTATCGGGTATTCAGATTAAGCCAGAAGATGGTACTCAGGGTACAGGAGCCTTCGATGTCGATGTAAATGGCTGGGGTGATGTTGTGGACGTTCCATTGCCGTTGTAGGGTGGAACATATCTATATATGCGATTGAGAAAGGAAAGCAAACAAAACATAATAAAATAATTACAACTTATTAACTATCATTAACATGAAAAAACTTTTATTATTTGCAATTGCAGCTATGAGTATGGTTGCATGCGTAAAGGAGGAGGTTACAGTGTTGCCCAAGGGCGACGCAATCGCTTTCAGTAATGCCTTCATTAACAGTTCAACTCGTGCTGCTGTAGATCCTAGCATCACAACAGCAACTCTTTCAGGCTTCAATGTTTGGGGCTTTGTAAAGGAGTCTGACGGTGAAATTTTCAATGGCATTGAGGTAAAGAAAAACAACAATGTTTGGGGTTACGATGGTACTCAGTACTGGGTTCCTAACCAGCCTTACTACTTTGCTGCTTTGGCACCTATGAACAGCACCAACTGGAGTGTTATCAAGGCAACAGGTGAGGATGCTAAGATGGGTCTTGGTATTATCGAGTTCACTAACGTAGACGGTACCGAGGACTTGCTCTATGCAAAGGAGATGGTGACTTCAAAGGGCCTTAACGAGGAGAATGGCTCAGTTAAGTTCCAGTTCCAGCACCTTCTTTCTAAGGTTAAGTTCACCTTCGAGAATGGTTTCCCCGCAGAGGCTGCTTCTATTAAGGTTACCAATGTGAAGATGGAGGTTCCTGCCAGTGCAGAAATCGACCTCGCTCAGGCTGATTACAGCAAGGCTTGGACATCACACGCTGACACTCAAACCCTTGAGTTTGGTGATGTAGAGAAGTTGGCTTACGCCCAGAGCGCTGAGGTTGCTAACGAGCGTCTTACTATCCCCGCTTCTGCTGAGCAGCGTTATATTATTACATTCGACGTTGAGCTCTTTATGGGTGCACAGAGCGTTTACGAAGTAACTAAGACTTCAGAGGTAGTTGGTTATGAGCTCGAGATGGGTAACGCTTACAACTTCGTTGCTGAGATCAATCCCAACAACCTTGACCTCGAGGAGATCGTATTCGATGTTGAGAATGTTGAGGGCTGGGTGCCTGAGGGTGGTCAGCAGATTGAGGTTGAAGACTACCATTACGATGAGGCTTCAGACACTTACATTGTATCTACTGCAACTGGTTTTGCTGAATTCGCTGAGGATATCAACAACGGTACTGTTCCTGCTGCTGCAACTGTAGTTCTTGATGGCGATATCGACCTCAACAATATTCAGAGCCGTGCTATCACATCAAACTGGACTCCTATTGGTACAGGTGCATCTAACCCATTTACTGGTACTTTTGACGGTAATGGTTACTCTATTAAGAATTTCAACTACACTGTTACAGGTGATGACGAGGCTTGGTATGTAGGTATCTTTGGTTATGCAAAGAACGCTACCATCAAGAACTTGGTTATGGAGAATGTAACTATCTATAGCGAGAAGGCTTACTTCGCAGAGGTAGGTGCCGTTGTAGGTCACTTGGAGGGTACTTCAACTTTGGAGAACATCACCATCAAGGGCGATGTTAAGATTGAGGGTAACGTGAACAACCCCGAGGCTAGCCGTATCGGCGCTGTAGTTGGTGGTAACGCTTATGGTATTATCAATGTTAAGAATGTACACGTTATTGCAAACGCTGGAGGTTATGTTAAGGGTGGTAGCCACGTAGGTGGTATCGCTGGTCAGCTCCAGACATCTAACATTTTCGAGAACTGCTCTACTAACGTTGATGTAACTGCTGGTCAGTTCTTCGCAGGTGGTATCATTGGTTGCGCTGGTCAGATGGATACTTACACTAACTGCCACTCAACTGGTAACATTGCCGTTATTGCTGGTCGTGCTAACAACGCTAACGATCTCTATCGTGTTGGTGGTATTGCCGGTGGTTGGAACGATGGCAAGAACAATGTCTTCACACTCGAGGGTTGTACATACTCAGGCAATGTTTCTGGTAAGAGCACTACTGGTGCAGTTGCTAGTCCTCTTGAATATATGGGTTATGTAGGTCGTGGTTACACTTTGAATGGTAGCCAGGGTAGCAAGGTTATCATCGACGGTACAGAGTTCGTTCAGAAGTATAACACAGCTGCCGAGGCAGGTATTTATGATATTACTACTGCTGATGGTGTGACTATTAATTTAGTTGCTGATGCTGAGGCTTTTGCAAATGCTATGAAGTCTGATGCTGAGCAAATCATTGTTATGCTTGCTAACGATATCGACTGCCCTATCTCTACACTTGGTCAGCAGACTGGTGGTAGCGGTGAGTACAAGTTGGGTGGCGAGTCTACAAAGGCTATCACTATCGACTTGAACGGCCAGAAGCTCAATATCACAACTACTTATTGGTCAGTACTCGGTGCTAAGAACGATAACGCAGTTTTCACAATTAAGAATGGTACTATGACAAGCTCACAAGCTACTGGTACTTGGAACTCTTACGATTTGTGCTTCGCAAATTGCAACTACAACTTCGAGGATGTAGTATTTGAGAAGGCTATCGCTTTGGAGGCTGCAAACAAGACATACAACATCAAGAATGTATCTATCACTGAGACTCACGACTACTACGCTATGTGGGTTTCTGCAAAGGGTCAGAACATCACTATCGACGGTTTGAATATCGAGTCTGCCGGTCGCGGTATCAAGATTGACGAGCAGTATGTTTCATCTCCTGAAATGGTTACTATGAATGTTGCAAATGCGACTTTCAAGACTGCAAAGAAGTCAGCAATCCTTGTTAAGTCTGCCGAGGGTGCTACTATTAACTGGGGCGCTGGCAACGACATCGCCAATGTAGCAGCTGATTCAGTGAACCCTGTTTGGGTGGATGCTGATGCTGCAGCTTATGCTGCCAAGGTTGTTGTAAATGGTGCATCTTGCATTGTCGAGGAGTAATCCTTAAACTATAGGGTAGAGGGGGTGACCCCTCTACTCATAAAACAAGGGTTGAAGCCTTTAACGCAAAAACACGTTACGAATTATATTAATAAACAAACAACATTATGAAGAAATTTTTAGTTTGCGCACTCGCAGCTGTAGGTATGGTTGCTTGTGTAAATGAAGATGTTGTGCAGAGTCCAAAGTCGGATGTTATCAGCTTTGCTGATGCCTTCATTGTCAATGCAACTCGTGCTGAGGTGGCTGCAGATCCAAGCACAACAAAGGCTACGCTTGAGGCTTTTGATGTATGGGCTTATATGTCATCTGTTGACGGTACCGTATTGGTAGACGAGGACGTTGAGCGCAATGGTACAAGCTGGGATTATGCTAATCTCCAGTACTGGACTCCTAACAAGAACTATTTCTTTGCTGCTTTGGCTCCTATGAACAGCAACAACTGGGATCTTGATGCTTCAGAGGCAGTATTCGACAAGGGCGCAGGTCTTGTAACATTCGAGAACATCGACGGTAGCGAGGATCTTATCTACGCTACAGCGTCTGTTGCAACTCCTGATATGACAACTCTTCAGAATAAGGGTATGGATGCGGTTAAGTTCCAGTTCCAGCACCTTCTTTCTAAGGTTAAGTTCACTTTCAAGAATGGTTTCCTTACCGATAACGCAACTGTTAAGATTGAGAATATCACAATGACAGCACCTGCGAGCGGTGAGATCAACTTGAGCGAGGGCTCTGGCTGGGTGCTCGACGATGAGGATCTTACACTCGAGTTCGGTAATGTGGGCGAGCTTTCTAAGGCTGAGGGTAAGGTTAACTCGGCTCAGTGCGATCGTGAGCGTTTGACTATCCCTGCTGACGAGACTTACACTTACAACATCGAGTTCGATGTGACTCTTTACTACGGTACTGAGGAGGCTTTCTCTGTTCACAAGGAGGCTGTAGTTACAGATGTAGCACTCGAGATGGGTAAGGCTTACAACTTCGTTGCTGAGATTAACCCCGATAACTTGAACCTTCTTCCTATCGTATTCGATGTTCAGGGTGTTGATGCTTGGGTACCCGAGGGTGGCCAGCAGGTAGATGTAGACTACTACTACGATGCAGAGTCTAACACATATAGCGTTGCAACTGCTACAGGTTTGCAGGAGGTTGCTGCAAAGATCAATGCTGGCGAGCTTACTGCCAACGTTACATTGATGAATGACATTGTTCTTCCTACAACTCGTTCTGCTGAAGGCAACTGGACTCCACTCGGTTTGTCAACAAAGAATAGTTACCGTGGTACTTTCGATGGTAACGGCTACACTATCGAGAATATGGTATGTAATGGTGCCGATGTGGCTGGTTTGATTGGTTACACATACAACGCTACTGTTAAGAATTTAACTATCAAGAATGCCACTATCAACAGCAATCACTACGCAGGAGGTATCGTAGCTTGGGTTAACAACTTGCCCGGCAACACAAAGATTCCTTTCGTTGTTGAGAACTGCCACGTTCTTAATTCGACTATCACTTCAACTCCTGAGTTGGTAAATGGTGCATACGACAATGGCGACAAGGCTGGCGGTCTTATCGGTGCTGCTTGGTTCACTAAAAATGGTGTTCGCAATGCAGGTACACAGGTTGCAAACTGCTCGGTTAAGAATACAACTATTAAGGCTTACCGTGACCTCGGTGGTCTCTTTGGTCTTGCTCAGGGTGTAAATGTCGAGAACTGTGTTCTTGAGGATGTTACAGTAGAGCAGGATTTGACAAACGGCTATCAGGATACAGAGCCTACAACTGTAGGTAATGTTATTGGCCGTGATTCAGGCTACAACGAAATCGACGGTAGCTCTGCAGTTTCTACCGGCGATGAGCTTGTTGCAACACTTGCAGCTGGTAAGGGTGCATATTTGTTGAGCGACATTGTGTATTCAGGAACTATTGCCATTAGCAAGGATATGAACGCGGTAATTGACCTCGGTGGCAACACACTCTCTTCTACCGATGAAACTCAGAAGAACTATGAGCTTATCAAGAATGCGGGTACTCTTCTGGTTAAGAATGGTACAATGAAGGTTGAGGCTACTATCAACAGCGGTTGGGCTCGCTACTCTGCAGTTATTGCCAATGTTGTTGGTGGAAACCTTACAGTAGAGAATGTAAACATCGAGCACCTTGGTGGTACCGATATGGCATATGGTATCGACAACCTTACTAACGGTAAGGGTACTTACGCTGTAACTACTATCGATAATTCTACTGTTAAGTCACCTTACCGTGCTGTTCGTCAGTTCCTTAACGGTATTGAGGCAACTAACGAGCTCTATGTAAAGGCTGGCTCTACACTTGAGGGTACAAACAAGTCTATCTTCTTCCACGATCCTAGTACTCACGCAAACTCTGGTAAGCTCGTTGTTGAGGAGGGCGCAGAGCTCAAGGGCGATGTATACCTCTTCGTGACTGCAGGCTCCGCAGAGTGGCCTGTTGAGGTCTCTATTGCTGCGTCTGCATTGGTTGGTGAGTCAGCAGTAACTTCTGGTAATGTTCCCGCTGGCTACGCTGTTGAGTTGGTAGATGGCAATTGGACAGTTGTTAAGTAATCCGACTTTCGCTGATTACATTAGAGGAGTAATCCTCAAACCATAGGGTAGAGGGGATTGATCCCCCCTCTACTCACTACGCAGGGCGCCACAGCGGCAAAGTTCGACTCTACCTCCCCGAGCGCTATCTCACACCCGCTAAGACTATCGAAATTAATATGCCACAGGTAGTACCGCAAAGATGGGAAATAATATCCTGGTAAATCCCAGAATAATCTTTTTGGGTGTTCCCAAAAGTGTACTAATTATATGGAGGTATTTCCAGAATTATTCGGAAAAAGATAAAAAATGAGGTTAAATGATTTAACTGATTGGGTGGAGGCCTTAGTGGAAATTTAGAATGTTGAGGATGATTGTATCACTTGTGGTGTTTTAATTCTTTTTGCGGTACATCGTAAGGGGTTTAGATATATCTTTGTGCCCTAAACAAAGATGTAATATGAAAAAGTTGAGTAAAGAGGCTCTCATAGGCTATCCCGCCGGCATAATTACGGGCATAACATACGGACTCAATCCGCTGTTTGGTATGCCGTTGATGAACAACGGGGCTGCCGTGGAGTCGATACTATTCTTCCGCTACGCCTTTGCTGTGGTGATATTGGGTGCGTTCCTTTGGCTCACCAGACAGAGTTTCAAGATTTCGGCAAAGCAGGCGGGCGTATTGCTCGTTCTCGGTCTGCTCTACACCTCGAGTAGTATCTTCCTCTTCGAGGCTTACAACTATATCGCCTCGGGTCTGGCAACAACACTCATCTTTCTATACCCCGTGCTAGTGGCAATTATTATGGTCTTTTTAGGCGTCGTGCCCTCGTGGCCCGTATGGCTCGCCATAGCGGCAACTTTTGGTGGTGTACTCGTTATGACGCAGGGCAGTGGTGGCGAGGCAATAGACCCCGTCGGCGTGCTGTTGTCGCTCGGCTCAGCACTGGTCTATGCACTCTTTATCGTCATCATCAACCGCAGCAAGGCTATTGCTGAGATATCTAATACTCTGCTGACATTCTATGCTTTGACGGTGGGAGCGACGGTTTTCTTGGGGATGATTCTATTCTCCGATACCACCATTACCGCAGGTATCGAGGGCGGCACAGCTTGGCTTAACTTGATAGGCTTGGCACTGCTGCCGACAATTGTTTCGACCGCCACACTCGCCATCGCAACCCGCAATATCGGCGCTACAAAGGCCTCGGTGCTGGGTGTTTTTGAGCCTATTACTGCCATCCTTGTCGGCACACTGATGTTCGGCGAACCACTTACCACCAACATCGTAGCCGGCATCTGCATCGCCATTGTCGCTGTAACATTTATGATTTCGGTAACGAAGAGATAAGTCATCTCCCGAGTGTTCCAATTTCGCAAACTGATGTGTTATGCTAATTTTTTGATGAAGGTGCTTCAAGAATATAGGTATCAAGCAACTCATAGCCTAAGCCAGAGTAGTCTCCACTATTGGTGTAGTCATATCTGCGATTATCGATAGCTACAGCACAAGTAATAACTGTTATCACGATGCAGAATAATAATGTCACAATTGCAACAATTACCTTTCGACCAGTAGACAATTGCACCCCTAAATATTTGAAGTCCTTAAACTCTTTTCGTTTCCACAAGACGATATGCTCTCGTAGCCACTCTGCAAAAGCTAGTAGATGTAACTCTTTGTTTTCTATAAAATAACTCTCTGTAGCTGATTCTAATCTTGGGGCATCGCACCACGAGAATGCTTTACACCATTTAACCAAAGGTTGAGGATTTTCGGAAGCATTTTTTTGTGGATTAATATGGCTAAAATCAACGCCTAAGCATACTACAAATTCATTTTTGTTGCCACCCTTCCAATAAGCTTGCTGTTTGAGAGCAGTGGCAATACCTTGTGCGGCATCGAACACAAGAACGAATATGTGAATCTGATGCTTATTGCCCGCAAAAGCATTTATTAACTGAAATGCTCGTTGTGATTGTAGGGAGAACTGTACCCATTCAGGCAATTTGGGAGAAAGCAAAACCACATCTTGCTCCAAATATCGACGTTCAAATTTAGGATAATCTATTAACCCATAATTTTCGACATCGTCTTTTCTCAATTTCTCTTTTCGAAATATTGAGTTGGAATTTACCACATAATTGACATATAGTCCCTTATACGTATGTGTGGCAGCATCTTCATACACTCCATTCCATTCGTATAGTTGTCCACCTCCTCCGCTGACACAATTGTGATGAGGCGGATTTATCCAATGTTCAGGAGTACCCCATTGGGCTCGATAGTGATTGTAAACATCAGGACTTATATAGGTGCCAGCACCAGTATTCAAGGGCATAACCCATACGTCAGGATGATGGTGATAATCTACAACCGTGCGAGTTCGTGTATTACCCCTATTGTCGGTATATGTTTCTGTTCGCACAACTTTTTCCACCCACGGCTCGTGGTGCTGAACATTGAGAGCATATCCGCTTAAATACTCTTTAGTGCGACTTGCTCTGCGCATAATAATCCACAAAATAAGTTCGCTTACTACAACCATTATGAGGTACATCCACCATAAGTCGTAATTGCGAAACAATACAACCATTGCCCCGATGGTCAGCAGTGGAAAGAGGTAAGCGGTCCTATGCATATTGCTAAAAGAGGTTATGAGAACAACTCTATATTATCCTCTCGGCGAGTAGTTATAATATTTTGTGTCACCTCAGATGAGATAACAATATATTCGATTTTGTTCTTATTGCGCACAAACCAGCCCGAAGGCATTGATTCTATCAAAGTTTCACGCTCACGAATAATGTCGAGCATCCGTTGCTGAGCGGAAGCAAAATATGCGCGCTGCACCTCTATTGCTTGCATTAGTTTGTCGTAGAGCTTGGTATCAAATTCAGGATTGGATTCCTGAATCATTTTGATCAACTCTTTTCCATTAGCAGCATATCGGCCCGTAATCAACTTGGGATAGATCTCTTCAAAAATTTTGCGATATTGTTCGGTTACACCGGCTTCTTGCTTTAAGACTTTCCACATAGTGTCATACACCGACTCTATTTTGCCTCGTTGGGCATCCGCCTCTTTTCGCAATGCAACCTCTCGATTATTATAAACAAAATACATAATAATCAACACAAGCAAAATCACTCCACAAACGATAATAGGTACAAGCATATTCTTTTGAATTTTAGATGTTAACGCATTCCAAAATTACTAAAATATTTTTACACAGCAATCAGTTTTCGGTAAAATTGAATCCAACCATTGCTTTAGACTATAAATTCTTTGCAAAGTCCGCTAAAGTGATTATATATACAATTCAAAGAAGGAGATAGTCATTTCATACAAATAGATAGAAGCTACCATTCCAGCCACAATGGAGGGGGATTCATTACAGACAATCCCATTTGAGCATGCCTATATTGGCTCAAAATCTCCATTTTCAGACTTATTGTTCTGAAGCACCTTAATAATCGCATCAAGCCATTTCATAGTTATTTAAGTTTAGGAAGGTTCTATAAATGAAATTTACTAATAGCAAGTAGTCTAAACCTACTGCTAATCTGAAGTTAACTCAAATATAATCAAACTTTTTGAAAATTGATTCTAAAATAGGTTCTTTTTTGCAAAGATATTTCTAGATTGCATTTGGTTGACTATTTATGAATAATGTTCGTTATAATGCCACCACATTGCGTGTGCGCAGCGACTCACGGGCCTTGCGGATGTAGAGTTTTACCACATCGGCAGGCAGGTTTGACGAGCGGACAAAGGTGCGAGTTTGCTCGGGGAACTTCGCTAAAGCGGTTGCCAACAACCACGCAACTCCCATCCGCACATAATACGGCTCCACGCCTTGCACAGTGCCTTGTTGTGCGACTTTCGGTTTGCCTTTGACGGTCTTATATTTTGACTTTATGCGGTCGAAATCGAGTGCATTTAGTTGAGCAAATACCTGTTCTAACCACTCCTCGTTGAGAAAATATGACATCGCCACGACCGCCGCAAAGCGCACCTCAAACTCACGCTCAGAGCGAAACCACGGCTGCAGAAACGTCCACATAGCCTCTTTGTCGGCACGCACTATCCACTTTGCGTGAGCGCAATATGAGTCGCACACCGCCCAATTATCGAGCACCGGAACATAGCGACTGAGCATAGCCAACCGCTCATCCAACGAATACTTTTCGAGGTTGATTAGATAACCCCAGATGACGGTCTCCTCGTAGCAAAGACTCTCGCTCGGCACCTCCTCAAACGCACGAATAACCTCAGCACCATTGGCGCACATTCGATGCATTCCATCGGGCATAACAATCTCGCCACCCTCGCGAGAGAGCTGCTTTGCAACCTGCTTAATCTCGGGCGAATGAAGCCCCATAACGCGCCTCTCGGGCAACGCATTCACCACTCGCAAATGCCCCTCCCGATACCGCGCATCCATCAGGAATCGCTCGCAAACCAATGATTGTAAAAGGTGGTTGATCATAAAACTATTTGTTGCAACGCAGGCTTCGGCTTGTCAATCAACTCGAACTTGCCGTGGGATATGTAGGTGTAAGCGAGCATAGTTCTATTTTGTTTTTATATTTATCAATGTACTTTCCACTTGCTGACGCTCATTGCTGCCGATGGTTGAGAGTCGCAACAGCGGAATGCCGTATGTGGCAAGGATGCGATTTTTCTTCTCGTCACGCGCTGATTGCTCCGTTCCTGATTTATGGTGCTGATAGCCGTCGGTCTCGATTGCGAGTACAGGCTGCTTGCTTACTCGGTTGTAGAGCAAAAAATCGATATGCGTTTTTGGGTGCAACGCATAAGTTCTATCGTCCTCTGAGAGCAACGAGACATCACGCAGTAGTTGTCGCAGTGGCTGATGACAAACAATACCCAGATGGCAGAACTCAGTGTTCTCCTCAATGATCTGTTCCAACATTGCGTAGGTTAGATTTTCCGAATCATACTCCGAAATGCGTTTGTGCTCCTTCAAATATGCCAATCGAGCCTCGGTGTATTGATCGTATAACAGGTCGAAAATAGAGTGGATATTGCTATCTGTTACGGTGCAATTATTATACTCGATATATGCCAACAAATCGCTGATATTGCATTCCTTTGGTTGCTCATTGCCCGACACTACAAGGCAGAACTTTTGCTTGGCTCGCGATATGGCAACATTGAGCAGATTGTGATCGTCCGAAAACTCGGTTATCGTATCATCAACAGTGGACATAACGATAGCATCCTTCTCTCGCCCCTGAAATTTATGTACCGTAGCCACATCAACTCGACCACCAATAGCATTGTTTAGCGCATCTACTTGCCCATTGTATGGCGCGATAATACCTATCTCCTCTGGAGGGTATGGCAAAGTTGGCAACACCTCTTGCATCACAACCTCAACCTCTCGCTGATTCATCTTTCCACGAGTGTGATGACCTACGGCTGTGCGCTTTGCAGAGATTACATCCTCCTCGCCATTGTCCTTGGTCATAATTATCAACTTGCCGCCATAGAACTTTTGGTTGCAGAAATTGATAATCTTCGGATGGCAACGGTAGTGCTCTCGGAGGAGTGTTTGTGGTGCATCGGGCAACACTTTAATTACGGACTGCAAGAAACTATTCTTGGAACAATCGTATCGCTCGTCAATCTTGCAATTCATTGCAATCGACTGCAAACGCAACTTATCCTCTTCGGTTACCACATTTGGCAACTGCATCGAGTCGCCCACAATTACCGCATTTTTGGCGCACATAAGAGCCAATGCTCCCGTTTCCGCAGAGATTTGCGATGCCTCGTCCATGATCACATAGTCGAACACCGTATCTTTGTCAAAGTTGGTGCGAGAAGAAAATGTTGTGCTTAATACCAAAGGGTACTCCTTAATCAAATCGGGAACGATCTTCGCAAATATTGGTCGCTCGTGTTCTTTGCCGTACTTGTGGTATAGCGAGTTACGCAAGTAGCACATCGACTGCTCTTGCAATCGCTTCATCATAGCCGAAGCATCGCACGACGATAAAGCTCGCTCCAATGAGGCTATTTCATCAACTAACACCGAGTGCTTCACCTCGTAGAATTTGCGCTGAACGGTTGGAATAAGCGAGATAATATCCTCAATTGTCGGTTTGTCGGCAACTCCATTGAAAATCTTGTGCAGTCTGCGTCTAAACCTATAATCACGAATGGCATTGACGAGTTTAGCAAATATGCCCGAATATCTTACACCCTCAACAACAGCTTGCAACTCGTTCCATAAAGTCATAAGTTGAGCCGAGGTGAACGATTTGCGAATGGATATTGCTCCATTGAATTCAACCTCCTGCTCAAAGTGGGTGCGTTCAACTTTCAGCGCATCTAACTCTTGACGGGCGAGTGCTAAACGCTCTTGCTTTGCAAATACATCCGCAAGGGCTTTTGATTGACTATCGAGGTTGTGCAAATACTCTGCTTTATCTGCTTCTATTGTGTGCCATTGTTCAATATCAGCAGGGATAAGTTTTCGGTTTCTTGCGCTGCAATAAACGCATCTTTGTTCGCACGACTTCCCAACATCGCAGTGATAAAGCCCATATTATAACGCTCCATCTTCTCTACGACATTCTCGATTGCAGAGTTGTTGTTCGACACAACCATCACCGTCTTGCCCTGCAAAATAATGTTGGCAACGATGTTGAGGATAGTCTGCGTTTTACCCGTTCCGGGAGGGCCTTGAATAATGCTTATCTGGTTTTCAAATGCCGCTTGAACGGCCTTTTGCTGACTTGCATTGCAACCAAATGGAAATATAAGAGGTCGGGCGACAAACTTTTGAGATTGAAACTCCTTTGGGTTGAGGTATGGGGCCGCTGCACGGTCATCACCAATAAAGTCGATACCTTGATATTGCCTCAACAGCAATGGCGTGTTGTCATCCTCTGATTTGAGAGGATTGATAGCGGCAACACTGCGCAGATACTCAAATACACTTTTGGTCTGATGGTCTTCCAAACACGATTTTACAAAACTAATCTCCTTGCCCAAATAATTAGCGTATGCTCCATTAGGATATTCTACATACCAGTATTTGGAGTATCCTTGCTGAAATACGGCAATATAAACCAACGGCCATAGAAGCCTACCGTTGTGATAGATATGACAATGTTGTGGATCGAAAATAACGGGATTCGTGAGCCACATTGCTCTATTACGACCGTATGAGAATGTCTTGCGTGTTGTTTTGTTAAATACAATGTCGTATCCATTCATTCTACTACTAGTAGATATGTGTAAAATATTGGCAGTCTTTATCTGACCGTCAATCACCACCATATTTTCACGAGGATTCAACATTTCCTTTCAATTTTACATCAAAGGTAGCAATAATCACCAAACAAAAAGAGAAAAAGCCGAAACTTTTTCTCCTATTTAGCAAACCATATGGTTGTTGCTTAGTATGCAGGCATCCTAGATTTACCTCTCCAAACTCCAACCACAATCTCCGTGGTAAATCATCTGCTTGGTCATACCACCATCAATGCAGATATTCTCGCCTGTGATGAAGCTCGCCTTATCGCTACAAAGAAACAGCACCATATTGGCAATATCCATCGGATTGCCCACCCTGCCAACAGGTTGCTGCGTGGCGTCTGGGCCTTCGTAAACGGTGTATGTTGTGTCAATCCAACCCGGGGAGATGGAGTTTACTTTTGCTCGCCCAGCCAGGCTTACTGCCAGGGCGTGGGTGAGTGCAGCAATGCCACCTTTGGCCGCCGTATAGCTCTCGGTCTGAGGCTGGCTCATACGGTCTCGAGAGGAGGAGATATTGATGATGGATGCACCTTCTGCCAAATGGGGCATAAGGAGCTTAACCAAATAGAACGGAGCGGTTACCCCCACACTCAAGGCATATTGAAACTCCTCATAGGAACACTCATCTATCCCTTTCATTAGCGGTAGGGCATTGTTTATGATGATATCCACTTTGTTGTGTTTGCTCAATACCTCGGCGGCAAATGCCTCCAGTACCTCTTTCTGGGAGATGTCACCAACGAAATGTTCACCGTCTTGCTTGTCAATTACATATACTACAGCCCCCTGACTGCGGAACTCATCGGCAATGCATCGGCCAATACCATTGGCTCCACCTGTTATAATAACTACTTTATCTTTGAACATAAATCTCTCAATCTTTTATATCATCAACATAATTCGACCTTCGGCCTTTACAAACATATCGGGATAGCGACAAATAACGGCATAAACTTGATTAGATGTGACGGGTTGCCCATCTTTACGGATATGCAGCCGTTGGCGATTTATCATCTCTGCGATCTGCTCTGTTCGCATCCCTCTATTCTGGCTTGCAAGGCAATAAAGTATGGCTTCTTCAATTTTCATAAGTCAAAGTTACGCATAATTCAAAAACAAAGGAGAGAAAAAGCAGAAAATAGTATGATAACCATTAACCGATAGATAGCGCTTAACTGCGGATATCTCTCGCGAATTATATATACCCCCAGCCTCTGGAAGGGGAGTTTTGGGGTAGTTTGGGCATAACCGCGTACCATCAACGAAAAAAGGCAGTCTACAGACTGCCTTTCTTTTCGTTGAGCGGAAAACGAGACTCGAACTCGCTCCGAAATATATTAAAAATCAAACATTTACGTTGCAGAGGCTCAGTTGTATTGCAAATATACAAAACACAAAGCAAAATACCAAACAAAAAACTGAAAATCAGGAATATACAACAATACGTAAGGGATATTATTAATACAAATTAGGAGAGCAAATCAAATGCTCTCCTAATTCCTGTGTTATGCACTTAAATACCATAACGCAGGTGCTGATGATCCTCCGATAAACTCCCACTTCTTTTCGCCTCCGCATTCTTCTACCAATTCAAGTGCATCGTTAAAACTTCCATTCTCATCAAGAGTAAATACATCAACGGCAATTGGCGTCGCTTTTGTAAATTCATAATTTGCAGTAATACCATTTCCAAATGCAAGTGCCTCTGCTTTGGTTTTAAATTCACGCGTGTAGCGTTGTGTACCCTTTGGGATAATGATTCTGAAATTAAATAGCATATTTAATTAAATTTAAAAATAATTATATCACCACAAAAGTATTACTTTTTTATGAAACCTTCAAGTCTGTAACAATTTTATTTTCAATTAATTATGCTATCGTGCGAGCCCGCGCGGATTTATGTAAAATATGTATCTTTCTCGACTTTTGCAAATTCTAGATCACTTATTTTTAGCCAAAATAGAAAAAATAACACTTTTAAATAGGAGGCTAAATCACTATGTGAGGTTACTTATTAGTATAGGTTGCCAATATGCGTTTATCATAGTCATCACATCGTTCAACCATACTATCTATAATATCTACGAGTTGGTCGGCATATACATCCTCTTCAATACTACCATCATCCAAATGTATCTCGAATAGGTCTGCTCCAACATTATAAATAACCTTGACCATACCCTTATATTTGAATCCATCAACTTTGAATACCAAACCTCTGTTGTCGGGTAATGCTGTGGGGCGGTGAAAGCCCCACGAAAACACTACCATCAACCTTCTGCGAAGGATCTGTAATATATACTCTGCCATATCTTAGAATACTTTAACCAAAGACTCCCAACGAAAACTTCTCCACTCACCTTTCTCTATGTCGAAATAGGCTGTGGTCTTGAAATGCTCACGACTGACGCCATTGCCATTAGTGTACTTGGCAGCCACTGCTGCATTGGTAGTGCCGAAAGCCTCACGAACCTCACCATTCTTCTTAACGAAAATGAAGTGTGCCACACCATTGCGAAGTTTCTCCTTCAATGATTCAATCATCATTGCCTTTGCTCCTGCTACTAAAAGGTTCTGAGTGCGCTGAACGATAACATTCATTCTAACTGCTGTTGTGTCTGTGATAATCAATGTGTTCATAGTTGTAAGGTGTTAGTTGTTAATATTAATTCAATTTGCTCTTTGGTTTGCCCCATCCGTTCTGCTGCCATACGAACTCTCTTGCCTCCTCCTTGCTTCGGAAGTCCTTGATAAATGTACCAGTTGAACCATTCTCTGATACCATATCCCATTGCCATACTCCCCAAGAGTTGCGGTGTGGTGCGTAAAAGTATTGTCCGATCTGTGCCTTCATATCCTTGCCTTGTTTGTTGTTACAAAGATATGGAATATGTTTAATATATCCAAATATTTATCAACTTTTTTGTGGAAAACTTTGATTATTTTCCACTTTTTCCTACCTTTATAGGTAAATTACACGAAAACTATGGCAACAGATAAGCAGGAACGCACAGTCGTTCATCTTGAACTCAATGCCGAGCACTATTATTTTGGTTCGGTGAAGGCTCTTTGCGACAACTTTGGTAAGGAGCAGATTGGTATTGGATATAAGAGCCTTGCCAACTATGGCATTGCGCCCGATAAACCTTATCGCAATAAGTATTGTACCATCCGCAAGGGTATATTGGTAACAGCCCCAAAAGCAGAATAAACTATGATTACTGGCGAGATTAAAAATAAGATTGACTCTATATGGGATGCCTTTTGGACGGGAGGTATTAACAGCCCTATTACCGTGTTGGAGCAGATGACTTACCTATTCTTTATGAAGATGCTTGATGATGCTCAACGCAAGAAGGAGGCTACGGCTGCCGTTATGGGTGTTGCTGTCAAGGATCCCGTTTTCAAGGATGGTAATTGGCTCAATCCTGATACCAACCAAGAAGTCCCATACGCTTCTCTTCGTTGGCACGTCTTCAAGAATACCGACTCTGCTACGATGTTCAACACCATCCGTAACGATGTTTTCCCATTCATCAAGACGCTGAACAGCGGCAAGGAGTCGGCTTATAGTCGTTTTATGGATAGTGCTATCTTCCTTATCCCTACCGATCGTGTGCTCACGAAGGTTGTCGATGGCATCGATGCACTCGATATGAACAATCGTGATGCTATGGGCGATGTCTATGAGTATGTCTTGGGCAAGATGGCTGCAAGCGGTATCAATGGTCAGTTCCGCACGCCACGCCATATTATCCGTATGATGGTCGAGTTGATGCAGCCCATCTTGAAGGACACCATCTGCGACCCCGCTATGGGTTCTGCGGGATTCATTGTCGAGAGCGCGAAGTATATCTCCGAGAAATATAGCGCAGACCTTCTCAAGCGAGACAATCAAACCCATTTCAAGCAGTCGATGTTTCACGGCTTCGATACCGACCAGACTATGCTTCGTATCGGTGCTATGAACCTGATGCTGCACGGTGTGGATAACCCCGATATTGAGTATAAGGATAGCCTTTCGTCTGAAAATACCGATGCTGACCGTTACACCCTCTGCCTTGCTAATCCTCCGTTTGCGGGTAGTTTGGATAAGGATATGGTGGCCAAATCGCTGCTCTCTATCGCCTCTACAACCAA
This sequence comes from Alistipes sp., assembly GCA_017631285.1. Classification (GTDB taxonomy): domain Bacteria; phylum Bacteroidota; class Bacteroidia; order Bacteroidales; family Rikenellaceae; genus Alistipes. The sequence goes on along the minus strand of JAGBTO010000105.1, from coordinate 14,542 downwards.
GACCGAACTTCTCTTCGTGGCTCTCTTCGTGCGTATGTTGCAGTTGGGTGGTCGCTGTGCGAGCATCGTGCCCGATGGCGTGCTGTTCGGAAATTCTAAGGCGCATAAGTCGCTTCGCAAAGAACTTATCGACAACCAGCGTCTGCAAGCCGTTATCTCTATGCCGAGCGGTGTGTTCCAACCATATTCGGGCGTGAGTACGGCAATCCTTATCTTCACCAAGACCAATGCAGGAGGTACTGATAAGGTGTGGTTCTACGATATGAAGGCTGATGGTTACTCGCTCGACCAAAAGCGCAATGAGGTTACAGAAAATGATATTCCCGATGTTATTGCTCGTTTCCATAACCTTGAAGCAGAGGAGGAGCGCACCCGTAAGGAGCAATCATTCCTTGTACCTGTGGATGAAATTCGTGAGAAGGACTACGACCTCTCGATGAACAAATATAAGGAGGTGGAGCGTGAGGTGGTTGAGTACGATGCTCCCGAAGTGATTATGGAGCGTATCGTGAGCCTTGAAACCCAAATCAACGATGCTCTTAATGAGTTCCGTGCAAAGTTTATGTAGAAAATATGGCTAAAAGTCTCGTTGAAAAAGTCTTTATTGATGGCAATCTGCTTGTAAAAGATGGCGTATTCTATTGTAAAGGCATTACAGCATTCGCAAATAAGAATACAGCCAATGCAGATGTGATAATTGAAAAAGACGCATTGCAAGATGGTATTTTTGAAGTTAATAATAATGAAAGGCACGGCTCTCCATATGTTGAATACTTCATGAGTGGAGGTGCGACAGCGTACTATGGCCCTGGTATCGTGTGCTTTGACAAGATTCATGATAATTTATTAGAGCGAACGAGTGAACAATTAACTGAAGTTAAGCGATTGTTAAATATTGAGATATGCGATGATTTGCAACAGTTACTTTATAGGGAACAGTATGCCACTACAATATCTATTTTAGAGACCTTTCTCTATTGTATGGTATTGCGAGAAATGGTTTTTGATAAAGAAAAATTGTTACATAATATTAGAACATTTACTTATGGAGAAGATTTCTTGAGAATAGAAAAACATATTAGCAAAACTGACGACGAGTTGTTTTTAATTATTGAAGATAGGGCAACAAAGATTGTTTATCACAATTTTGATAAAGTTATATTATTATACAAGATTGTATTTCGGAAAGATATTCAGATGTATGTTGATTGTATTATCCAAGAAGTTGATAAACGCCACAATATAGTACATCGCAATGGTCAAAAGTTAAATGGAGAAGTAGAGCCAATAAGTAAAATAGAAGTAGAAAACTTTATTAATAAAGTTGAGAATATCACCCAAAATATTTGGAACTTAATAAAGGCCGAATAAACCTAAAATATGGAGAAATTTTGTATTTTCATAACTAACCCCGATTGGTGGAGTGTATTTTTATCTGCGATAAGTGCTATCGCCGTGATAGTTATTGCAGTTGTGCAGATAAAGATACAAAAGCAACAAACAAAACTACAAGAGCAGCAAATACAGCAACAAGAATACGAACTCTACCGTAAAATATACACCTATATTGTAGAGTTGGACACCTTTAGCAAAATATTGCTACATAAAATCGCAGCAACTTTGACGAACAATGAGGATAACAAACTTCGTCTAAAACAGATTGATGGTATTTGGCAGGAATACGAAAAGTTGTCCGAAGAGTTTACGGAATGTACTATTGATATAGAACTCAAACAATGTGGCGAAGTACCTGATGTTAAAGCCTATTTTGACGCATTAAGTGCAAGTAGCAAGGTTATATTGATGTTCAAGTATTTTGTCGAACAAGAGTTATTGGTTTTCAACCCATCATTAGCATATAACCCTCAAGTTGAAAACCACACAACACCACCCAAAGTGCTTATTGATATAATTCTTCAATTATTCAATGGACGTAATCATCACCTTCTGAGAAGTGAACTATTGGCGTATGTAAGCATAGTTGAGAAAACCAATCAGGCACAACTACAAAAAGTTATTAAAGACCGTATAACACCTAAAAATACAAAATGAAACAAGGTTGGGAAATAAAGAAACTCGGAGAGGTTTGTACGATAGAGCGTGGAGGTTCACCACGTCCTATTCAAGCATATATTACTGAATCTGACGATGGAATAAATTGGATTAAAATCGGAGATGCAACCGATGGGTCTAAATATATCACATCAACAAAAGAAAAAATCAAACCTGAGGGGATGAAAAAATCTCGTTTTGTTCATAAAGGAGATTTTATTCTTTCAAACTCTATGAGTTTTGGACGACCATACATATTAGCGGTTGATGGTTGCATCCACGATGGTTGGCTTGTTATTCACGATGATGGCAACCGATTTGATAAGAACTATTTGTATTATTATTTAGGTAGTCCCAATATATACAATGAGTTTAAGCGATTGGCGGTCGGAGGAGTTGTTAATAATCTAAATAGCGAACTTGTCCGTAGCGTTAATGTATGTATTCCACCTCGTGAGGAGCAGGAGAGGATAGTGGTGGAGTTGGATTGTTTGAGTGGCGTGATTGAGAAGAAGCGTGAGCAGTTGCGTGAACTTGATGCGTTGGCGCAGTCAATCTTCTACCAAATGTTTGGCGACCCCATCACCAACGAAAAAGGTTGGGAAGTCAAGAAATTGGAAGAAGTATGTCATAAAATTGGTGATGGCTTACACGGTACACCTAAATATGATGAGGATGGAGGTGTCGCATTTATAAATGGCAATAATCTTATAGATGGTAAAATCGTAATTACAGATAGAACATTATTCGTAAATGATATAGAGGCTCAGAAATACAGAATTGATATGGATGCAAATACAATTCTGCTTTCTATTAACGGTACGCTTGGACGAACTGCAATATTCAGAAATGAGAATGTTATTTTAGGCAAAAGTGCTTGTTATTGCAATATCAATAATACATTTTTGATAACTAAATTCGTAGAGCATTTGATGAATAGCCTCTCATTCAAAGGATTTCTTGAAGATAATTCTTCAAAAAGCACGATAAAGAATGTGGGATTAAAGGCTATTAGAGGCTATGGAATTATTCTACCTCCTCTTACCCTCCAACAAGAGTTTGCAGATAAGATTGAGGCGATAGAGAAACAAAAGGAGTTGATTAAAAAATCCATATCCGAGACCGAAACCCTTTTCAACGCTCGTATGGATTACTACTTTAACTAAGACGACGATATGAAGAACCGTTTTGCAGAATACTACGAACTACCCGAAGAGCGCATCAAAGAGATATGGGAGAACTCTTTGATAGTGTTTGATACGAATGTACTGCTGAATCTATATCGTTATAATGAGGATGCACGCACAGAGTTTATCAATGTTATAAAATTCTACAAAGAGCGTTTATGGATTCCATATCAAGTAGGCTTAGAATTTCATAGACGCAGAGAGGATATAATGCGTAAAAATGCTATGGCATATACAGCATTAGGAGAAAAACTAACGGAACAATTAGTAAAGACAGTAAGTACATTAGAGGGAGAATACTCACGTCATCCGTATATCAATATGAAAGATATTCGGAGCAAAGTTGAGAGATGTGCTGCGTCAATCAAAAAATCATTGGATAAACAGAAAGAGAATCATCCCGATTATTCAAAGGAGGATAAGATTCTAAATGCAATTACCGATTTGTTTGATGGTCGTGTTGGGGAGGATTTTGCAGAAAATGATTTAGATGCATTGTACAAAGAAGGTGAAAAGCGATATGCAAATGATGTTCCGCCTGGTTATTGCGATGAGAAAACTAAGAAGGATAAACCTAAAAGACATTTGTACGGAGATTTGATTGTTTGGAAACAGACGATAAACCATTGTAAGGAACGCTCTAAAAATGTAATCTTCATAACCGACGACCATAAACCAGATTGGTGGGATAAGGTAGATGGCAAACACACTCCACGCAAAGAATTGATAAAAGAGTTTGCTGATAGAACAGGACAAAGCATCATTATATATGATAGCCGTAAATTTTTGGAGTATGCGAAGCGTAATAAGGAGTTGAAAGTTAGCCAAAAGACCATAAATGAAGTTGAAAAGGTAAAGCGTGCTGACACATTTTGGATTACTGAAGAAATGTTGCCTACAATTTTAAGTGCAAGAAAATCACATCGGGAGCACTTAAATTTATATAATAAATATTCAACATTGATTGATGAGGCAAAAACAAGTTTAACAGATCCTCTTTCATATTTAAGAGATGAATATGATTATTTTTCTGAATTTAGGAAACGATATGAGGAACCAAATATAATTGCTGCAGCACCAAAAAGTCTATCAAGTATAGGCACAATAGGAAACTTATGGGGAGATATCCAACCATCAGAGCCTATAACTATTTCAAGTATAATTGACCCCAAAAAATACTCAAAATAAATGAAAAACTTCGATTACCTAAAAGAGTATGCCTATTTGGAAGATTTGTATGGCTACTGTTCTGTGGCAGAGGCTATGCAGATGAGCAGTCCAGATACCTCGGCACTCAATGCTCGCAGAGCGTTGGAGTGGTTGGTGCGCTCGATTTACGAGATGAAGGGCATAGTGGTGGATGGAGAGCGTAGGCGTGCTTCGCTATTCGAGTTGGTCGATGGTGAGCCATTCACTTCGTTTGTGGGTGATGAGCGTCTGATGATGGGCGTTCACTACATTCGCAAGGTGGGTAACAGTGCTGCTCACACGGGCGCAGTGACACGCAGGGAGGCGTTTTTTGCGCTGTTGAACCTCTACAACTTCGTGGGTGCGGTGCTTGTGAAGTTGCGTGTAATCGAAGATTTTGAGCCTTTTAACAAGGATTTGATACCTTCGACCGCCACCATTCAGCCCTCGCCCGCAGCCGAGCCGCAGCCAAGCGTGGAGTTTGTGGAGAGCATCGAGGTGGAGAAGATTGAGGACAAACCAGTTGAGGTGCGTCCGTTGGGATTGACCGAGGCAGAGACTCGCCGCTACTTCATAGATATGATGTTGCGTGAAGCGTGTTGGGAGGTGCTGACGACGGATGGCCTTATCACTTCATCGAAGGCGTGCGTGGAGATTGAGGTGAAAGGTATGCCATCGGACAGTGGCGTAGGATATGCCGACTATGTGCTGTTTGGGGCGAATGGCAAGCCGCTGGCAGTAGTGGAGGCGAAGCGTACAAGCGTAGATATTGCCGTTGGACGACAGCAAGCGAAATTATATGCCGACTGTTTAGAGGCGCAGTATGGCGTGCGCCCCGTGATTTATTGCACAAATGGCTACCGTACAGAGGTGGTGGATGGTTTGGGCTATCCCGCAAGAGAGATGTTTGGCTACCATACGGCAGAGGAGTTGGAGTTACTGATTCAGCGCAGAGGACGCAAGACTATCACAGACCTACGGATAGATGACAACATAACCAACAGAGAGTATCAGAAGCGAGCCATAAGGCAAGTGTGTGAGCGTTTCAATGCCAACCATCGACGAACGTTGCTTGTGATGGCTACGGGCACGGGCAAGACACGAGTGAGCATCTCGCTTGTGGATGTGTTGATGCGAAACGGTTGGGTGAAGAATGTGCTGTTCCTCGCCGATCGCACGGCATTGGTTAAGCAGGCCGCCAAGAATTACACCAAACTGTTGCCATCGGCTACAACGTGCATACTCTCGGAGGAGAAGGAGCCTGATATGCGTGCGAGAATTATGTTCAGCACATATCAGACTATGATAAACTACATCGACAAGGATACGAAAGAGTTCTCGGTGGGGCGGTTTGACCTCGTGATTATCGACGAGGCGCATCGTTCGGTGTTTGGTAAGTACACTGCTATATTTGACTACTTTGATTGCTTGTTGGTAGGTTTGACTGCTACGCCAAGAGATGAGGTGGAACGTAATACATTTGATCTGTTCAACATAGAGGCGGAAGATACGTTTGCATATGAACTTGAGGAGGCTGTGGAGGATGGTTATCTTGTGCCATACAACGCCCTGAAACGCGGAACTGAGATATTGAAACGGGGTATCGTTTATAACTCGTTAAGTGCCGAGGAGAAGGCTCAGTTGGATATTGTTTGGAAGTACGAGAAGGCTCGCAAGGCGTTGGATGATAGGGAGAATTATCACCGAAATATTGAGAGCAAGGAGATCTTCAAGTATATATTCAATATAGACACCATAGACAAGGTGCTGCAAGATTTAATGCAGTGCGGACAGAAGGTGCAGAGTGGTGAGAGAATAGGCAAAACCATTATATTTGGCTATAATCACGACCACGCAGACTTGATAGTGCAGCGTTTTAAGGCTCTGTATCCCGAATATGGAGATGATTTCTGTGTGTTGATCGACAACAGAGTGAACTACGCACAGAGCCTAATAGACAACTTTGAGGTTAGGGATAATATGCCTCAGATTGCCGTGTCGGTGGATATGCTCGATACGGGAATCGATGTGCCCGATATTCTGAATCTTGTATTCTTCAAGCCTATACATTCGAAGATTAAGTTCACTCAGATGATCGGCCGAGGCACTCGTTTGTCGGAGGATATATTTGGAGTTGGAAAGCACAAAGAGTTCTTCTACATCTTCGATTGGTGTGGTAATTTTGAGTATTTTGGCATCAACGATAAGGGCAAAGAGCCATTGCCAACACAATCACTTACCGAGCGTCTGTTCTGTGTAAGCGTTGATTTGGCAGCAGCATTGCAGCACTCAACATATCAAGAAGATAAGTATGCAAAAGGCCTCCACGACAGAATTAAGGAGGGTTTGCGTGGCCAAGTGGCAGAGTTAAAGGATACACACATTGCTGTTAGAAAGCATTGGGAGGTTGTAGATAAGTTCCGCAATAGTAAGAGTTGGGAGTATCTTTCATCGGTAGATACAGTTGTGTTGAAGGATGAGATTGCGCCTCTACTTATCAAATCTACCGCAGATGAAAATGCTAAAAAGTTTGACCTCTTAATACTCAATATTGAACTATCGAAGGTGGCTGATGATGTAAACGCAACCAAGAGTCAGCGCAAGGTGGTGCAGATTGGCCAACTATTGCAAGAGAGAGCATCAATCCCACAAGTAGCGGCAAAGATAGAGATAATCAATGAGATTGTATCTCCCGCATTTTGGGAACACCCCTCACTGAAAGATTTGGAGAGGGTAAGGGAAGAGGTGCGAGATTTGGTGAAATTCATTATTGGTGGTAATAATAGAACTTTTACTATCAATATTGAGGATATGGTAATTGAGATGGGCGCTGCCGAGGAGTTTACCCCTACTACTACCTATAAGCAGCGTGTTATCGATTATCTTGCCAAAAATAGAAGTTTGCCTGCAATACAGAAGATTATCAATATTGAACAACTCGAACACGCAGATATAGTCGAGTTAGAGAGGATATTGTGGAAAGAGTTGGGAACGAAGGAGGATTATGCCAAATACATTGAAAGAGGCAAAATGCTTTGTGGAGATAGTGTGGCAGTATTTATCCGCTCGATTGTGGGTGTGGATAGAAATATCGCCGTTCAAAAGTTCTCTGATTTCTTGTCTGATACTACACTCAATAGCGAGCAAGAAGAGTATTTGAAGAGTATCATTACTTATGTATGCAAGAACGGTGATATTACTGTCGAGACCATAGTTAATGAGTCTCCATTCTCTGATTTTGAATGGCTTGATACGTTTGGACAAAACTTTATATATGTTAGAAAATATATAGATGTTTTGCATAACTCAATAGTTGGATGATATGAAAGATGTACAAAGCAATTTGTGTCTATAAATTATACAAACACGCTCAAAAATATAATGATATTTCATTCATTTTAATTATATTTGTACCAAACAAGGAGGTAGAGTTATGATAACATTTAACATCAATGAGTTTAGAGCCATTAATAATGCAGAAGTTCAACTTGATGGCATAACAGTTGTTGCAGGAGAAAATGGCTCTGGCAAGAGTACTTTATCGAGACTTTTATATCATACGATAAAAATATCTAAAGAGTATAATGCTTTAGTAAGAGATAATCTTGTAGAAGAATTGCGAGATATTGTTTCTGCGTTGCGTACCATTATTAGAGATATGCAAATATTTGATCGACAAGATAATCGATCTTCTATTAGGCTATCTCAATTATCCCTAAACCTTAAGGAGGATGAAGATTTAATGGATTATTATTATAGATTAAGTGCACATATTGATTCTATAGATAATCATATTAGAATCTTGCTTGAGAAACAGTCAAATATGGATAATCGACCCTACAGCAAGAGATCTATTATTAGAGCCGAACATTATATCAAGTTGTTATCTAATTTAATCGATAACTCAGATGCAATGTTGGATACTGAGATTATCTTCAATAAACTTAAGGATATAATTTTAACAAAAATAAATGACTCTATCAAGAACATAGAGTATAGACCTATTGGGCTTTTTAGAAATGAGATCTCATCCATTTTCTCTCAAAAAATGGATAATGCTAAATTCAACTTATGCGAATCAGATATTCCTATAACTGATTGGGATAATAAAATTTTAAGAGAGCCTAGTATCATACAAAATAGTGTGTATATAGATACTCCTATGGCTATTGGATATCACCTAGATGTTGGAGGTTATGGCTATTGGAATGACTTAATATACACACTTAAGAATACAAAGCCTAATTATTCCACATCAACAAATGTAGAAACATTATTTCAAAATATTTCTGGAGATAATATCGTTTCTGGTCAAGTATATTTTAATGACGATATTGTTAGTCAGGAATTTGTATACAAAAGAAATGATGGTCAAACATTTAACTTGGAAGAATGTGCAACTGGAATCAAAGCATTTGGAATACTACAGATGCTTTTGAGGAATGGTGTACTATCAAAAAATACGCTTCTAATTATTGATGAACCTGAGGCACATTTACATCCTCAGTGGATTGTAGAGTATGCAAGAATAATCGTATTAATGCATAAGTTGATTGGAGTTAAGTTTTTTATTGCTAGTCACAATCCAGATATGGTGAGTGCTATAAGATATATTGCAGAAAAGGAAGGTATATTAGATTCTGTTAGTTATTATTTGGCGAATAAGACAGAGGGTTATTCATATACATACAAATCTTTGGGTGTAGATATTGATCCTATTTTCGAATCTTTTAATATTGCACTCGATCGAATTAGCCAATATGGACAGATTGATTAGAAATTATGAAATACTGCAAAACTACAACTCAAGCCCACAACCTATATAGGTCTTACTCGTCAGCCCATATTAAAATGTGTGATGTTGTCACACGAGAAGGTGGACATGGAAGGTTATTTTCAAATGATGAGGTGTTGGATCTTGATGCAATTGAAGAACTTTTAGCAAGACACGATAGACGCAATAAACGTAATACTATGGATATTACATTTGGTTACTCTGAACAAAATGGAAATGGCAGAATTAATAACAGATGTATGTGTCTGGTGGATTTTAAGTATAGAGTAGCAAATGTTCTTAATCTTAAGAAGACTGAATTAGAGGACAAAGTAAATGGCTCTATCGGTATAATTGGTAGAGAAATCCCAATACATAAAGGATATTATTTTGTTTTTAAAAAGGGAATCAAAGCCCAAGCAGAGTATCGCATAGCAAAGTTATTCAGTAATAAGCGTATATATCAAGCAATCGATGACGACAAGTTGTTGGAAATGATGTAAAATACAAGGAACTCTATGCTTATGCGTCGAGTTCCTTTTTATTATCTTCTTATATTATTATATGTACTGCATTTTGCACCTGCTGCCGATGGCAATTTGCAGGAGGTGGTAGGTGCATTTTGCAGTAGGATTGGCGTCAATTTGCACACGGCGGGATTTTTATTAGAGAGTTACACGGCAAACAGAAAGGTTGATATAATAATCAAGTTGTTACGTTAAATATTGATAATTATATCATACTTGCCTTGTAACTTTTATAGCGAAAATGAGGGTTAATCATCTCTCAATGTGCAATTCTCAGAGATATACCTGTCTATCGTTCGATGTACAATCTCCTCAATCTTATCTTGACCTAACATTATTACAAAGAAGTCGGCAGCCTGCTTGACGGTATCGAATTTGAGATTGTTGTTGTCGAGAAGATGGCGTAGAACCTCTCTTCGAGTTTGAGGATCATCGTCTCCATAGTCGAGGATATCTTCTCTTTCGTGGATGGCCTTGCGGATTGCGGCATATCGTGCCTTTTGGGAATCGCTGATTTTCTTCTTGGATTCAGCACTGTGCTTGTGTCCCCACATCGGATTGAGGTTGCCCGATCTCATAACGCTTTTTGTAGTATCCTCCATTATCGTACCTCCCTTCTGTGTATCTTATGAGTTATTTTCTCATCCTTAACCCCCATCTGTTGAAGTTGCTTGTAAGTAAAAAGGTCAAAAGGTCGCCCTTCAATACGATAATAATATTTAGTAGTTGGAGTAGGATGGATGATTTGTCTTGGGTAGTACTCTTTCATTCCTAGTAGTCTTTTAATTTCTGCACTTGATGTTTTATTATTCATATTAAAAACTATTTAAATCTATTATTTTTTAAGGAGTAACATTTGAAGTTACCCCTTTATTATAAATATCACGATGCTTCTAAATATTCCTCCGCAGGGCCATATTTTCGGTTTAAGTATCGGAATGTATTCCTTAATGAGGCGTAGAACTCATAATCTCCGTTTCTAATCGTCTTTTTACAGAATTGGTAATAATCCCAATCATTTTTAGCAAAATCCTCTAGTATATGTTCCAATTTATCTCCATTGGCTAACCTCTCAAGCATTCTATCTTCCAAACACTCCTCTTTATTATTATTTAATATATTTGTTTCTTTATTATTTATAGTATCTTCATTCTCTATATTATCTGTATTTTCTATACTATCTATATTGTTGGTACTTTGGGAAGATGTGGGGACAATCTCTGTGATAGCAGATGTAGTACGTTCGGGAAGAGGGAATGATGAATCTTGAGAAGAGGTCGCTTGAATATCTGTGATTGGGACTGATGTGTTTGAGTAATTATCTGCATCCTTCAAGTATAGTGGCGTGTAGCCTTTGTCTCGATAGTTCACCATCTCAATTTGTAGTTCAGGATTCTTCAACTCATCCATTGATAGCCTTTCAAAATCTTTGAATCTATGAACATTCAGCCTGAAATAATTTGAGTGTTTCCCATTACTTTTTCCAACACTCCATACATTTATTATCCCGTGGCGATACAATGTATCAATGGATGCAATAACGAGTTTTTGGCTCAATCGAGATTCCTCGGATAAATCAGCGTTAGTCCTAAAGAATTTGCCACTTGCATCACTGTAATAAGATGATAGTTGGCAAAGTGTAAATAGCATACTGCGACAATTCACATCGAGCAGTATCATAAGTTGTGTGGGGACTGCCGTAAACTGGTAGTCCAATGTCTTTATATTGTCCATAACTATAATATTTTTATATGGATTATTATTTTAGATGAGACTGGAAATTTACCAGTAAGATATGCTTCGATAGGCGAAAATCTCCTTTATTAGTCTCAATGCAAAGATACATACTTTTTTCGAGAAAAGCAAATAATTTAACCTGTTGCGAGCATTCGTTTTAAAAATTTTCAGGGATTTTTCGGCAATCTGATAGTGTGATGTTCAACGTGTTACTTCATTATTTGCGAAAGAAGATACGGTGCTTATTAATATATTAAAGGTGTGATAAAAAGTTAAAATAATGTATAAAAATATTTTGTTTTTAAAAATAAAGTTTATATCTTTGCATTGCTTGATAAGATTTACTTATCGATATCTTTCAACAGCAATTCTATGCTGGTAACCTCCAAGTGAGGATAAAATCAATATTAAGATAGATTACAACAATGCCGAGACAAGGCAAATGGGGACTTTGTCTCCTTACGATTCGTATATAAATAATTAATGATAGAACCTTACGGTGTATAGGCAAGCCGTATTATAGTATGAAGCAAATCGAATTTAAGGGGTTATCGCCCGACCAAATAGAGGTTAGACCAACTGACACAAGGGAAAAAGGTAAATGTACCTTATTGCTCTATATGCATAGCCGCAGTGCGGGAGATATTCTTGACAATGCTGTTGGAGCATTTAACTGGAAGATTGAGTATAAAGAGGTTAATAAAACAACTTTTGGAATACTATCAATCTATGACGAAGAAAAGGGTGTGTGGGTATCTAAAGAGGATACAGGAAGTGAGAGCAACATTGAGGCGAGCAAGGGTTTAGCAAGTGATATTCTAAAAAGGTGTTTGGCTCGATGGGGTTGGAATCATCTATATACAGCACCAAGGATAAAGATTGATTGCCCCGATAAATACTATTTGAATGTTAATGGTCAAGAAAAGATGACTATGACATTCAAGGTTGCACATATTGCCTATCAAGATAAACAAATAGTAGAACTAACGATTGTCGATAGATTTGACAATGTTGTCTTTGATTGGTGTCTAAACCGACAGGCCAAATCCCAAACAATCCATCCGAGGGTTAATACCCAAATTTCCGAGAGAAGTGATTGTCGAATTTATCCCAAAGAGATGTCCAATGAGGAGAAGTTGATTTCATTCCGTGATTCAATACTTGGTACAGTAGACAATGAGACCCTTGAAGCATTCTTCAATTTCTATATGAGAAATGATTGTATGCGTGCAAATGGTAAAACTATTGTAGCGAATTGGAATGGGATATTTGATCCACAACAACGATGGAAATTTTGGTTACGAGATAATGGCCGCAAAAGACAGATACCTAAATAAGCAATCGCCTACCACAAGAAAGCGACTACGGCTTTGCATATACCCATAATCGGCTCTAATTTGGTTTTTATTTGGGAAATATGCAATAAATGATTTTTAGCACATAACTATATTGCTGATTTACAAAGACAAAAACCTATGGGTTCGAGTTGTATCCCAACTATCAAAAGAGATTTAGGCCTTTAACAAAGCAAAACCAACACCTAATTACATTAAGTGTTGGCTTCGTTGTTAGTTGAACACTAGAACTCAATCTTTGTGCTGATGACTGTTTTATCCAGCAACTTTGCGTAATGCTGCGTCATTTTAGTATTGGAGTGTCCCAAAATTTTAGAAACGACCTCTATGGATATTCCAGCGTTAAGCATCAGGGTTGCTGCCGTATGTCGCGCAAGGTGAGTGGTAAGCACCTTTTTGATACCGCAAATATCTGCTATCTCCTTGAGATATGAGTTATATCGCTGATTTGTAATAATCGGCAATTCATAGTCGTATTTCTCTAATAGCCTTATGGCAGTATCATTTAGGGGTAAAATATATGTAACTCCCGTTTTCCCACGCTTCTTCTTTAGGTACATTACATCTCCATCACGCTGTATGTCCTCTCTCTTAACAGCAGCGAGGTCGCAATATGAGAGAGCAGTATTTGCAGCAAAGACAAATAAGTCTCTAACTTGATTGAGGCGTTGAATACCAAAATCCTTGTTGGCTATTGTCATCAACTCCTCTTTTGTTAATGGCACAATGTTTACCTCTCCCTTCCTAATCTTGATTGTATCGAATGGATTACGATTTAGTTTATTATTTCGCTGAGCATATACAAAGATACTCTTAGCCTTTGTAAGATATGAGGCGAGGGTTGAATCCTTCAACTTAACATCATTCTTCAAATGGTACTTATAGTTGAGTATATCATTATTATCGACGGCTCTGAGTGCCTTATTGGGGGTGACAGCCTTGAATTGTTCTATAGCCAAAAGGTATTTTGTATATGTTGAATGCCCTATCTCTGCGCCTTTTCTCTTTTTGATGATCTCAGTAAAGTCATCGAATAGTTCATAAACGGTATATTGTCGCTCCTCAAAACCATTCTTGACGTATTCCGTAAGCATTGCGGCTCGAACCTGAAGCCCCCGCACCGTACAATCGGTATAATACTCGTCTATTCTACGTCTAATATCTGAGCAATAGCGATTTATGTGGTTTGCGCGCCTTGAAAATATAGCCTTTTTAAACTCCTCAGGATTTACTTTTAGATCAAGAAATAGGGTGCTTCTTTCTCCATCAACGTTTACCCAAAGTTGGATTTTGTTTAGGTTGGCTCGGTTTGTTTTGCTTTGATTGCAAGTAAAATTAACGCTGTACATAGTTGTAAATTAGTTAGTTAAACGTTGTCTTGCAACTGATTTGCAACTATATATTTGATCTTGCACATTTTTATTTTTTGAGGCAATTTTGCTCTTTATTTGTGCAATTTTTTGGGTTCGATTTTGTTCTATTGGTAGAGCAAAACCTTGCTCCAAGGTTGCTGGGGAGCCGTTTTCGAGTCTAAAAAACAAAAAAGTCTCAGAAAACTCTGAGACTTGATTTTGAGCGGAAAACGAGACTCGAACTCGCGACCCCAACCTTGGCAAGGTTGTGCTCTACCAACTGAGCTATTTCCGCAAATATTTTGTGGAGTGCATTTCAGCACTTTGAGCGGAAAACGAGACTCGAACTCGCGACCCCAACCTTGGCAAG
>JAGBTO010000104.1 GCA_017631285.1 Alistipes sp. | reverse complement strand
CGGCGAGGAACTCCTCCATGGTGTGACTCTTGAGCCACTCGTCGCCCATCTGCTGCACCTCGCTGAGTGCAATCTCGCGATCCTCGTAGTTCTCCTGAGCATCAAACACGATGATCTTCTCCACCGCGGGGAGCTTATCCTTGATAAGGCGCACCTTCTTCAACTGATTGCCCGACACCATGATGTATTTCACATCACCATGGAGGAGGCGGAACATGAGATCGTTGCTCTCTTCGAGCTTGATTGACAAGGGCACGTTGGTAGCGCCAGCGTAGAACATAGCCAGCTCACCGATGACCCACATGTTGCGACCCTCACTAAGAAGAGCCATATTATCGCCCTTCTTTACGCCAAGAGCTTGGAGACCTGCACCGAGTTGGTATACCATCTCCTTCACTTGTGTATAGGTAGTAGGTTCAAACACCTTGCCTGTTTTTTCCAAAAGGAATGTGTTGTTCGGATACTTACGAACAGATTCTTCAAATAAATCTACTAAAGTTTTTTTCATAAAGTGGTTTTTATATGGCATAGCACACCTGGCCACACCATCGGTTTATTTAGCTACAAAAGTAAGCTATAGCCTTTAAAATTGCAAAAATATATTTAAAAAAGTGGTGAATGGGGCAGATATGTACGCCAAACAACAAGAACAAGGCGCATCGAAAAGGCGCAATATTATACATTATCATAAAACAACAAGCGAGAGGTGCACGCATTAGCGTATACCTCCCGCTCGTTAAATCCAAGTCATATACTATTGCGTTAACGCTTCTTCAAAGTCATCACGATATTACCTGTAACATCGAGAAGGTACAGATTTTCACCTTCTACCTTGAAATCCACAACTACGCCCAATGCAGGGAGCATTGCATCTTCAATTGTCATGTCGGGACACATCATACGAGTGCTGCCCATTGCACCGAAAATCAATGACTCACCACCAATTTCTGTAGGCATAGCACCTGTAAGATGATTACAACCGGTGCTGCCATAAATCATCTGCTCGGCAACGTCAAAACCAATGAATGCATCTATTGAGTCGGCGATAGCCAAATCACCAATTGTCACTACACCCCATTCTCCATTAAGAGTCTCAAAAGACTTCTTTTCAGCGCAACTTACCATCATAAGTGCTGCCATTACGGCCAAAATCAAATTCTTCTTCATCGTTTTATCATTCTTTATAATAAATTTCAAGATGCAAAGTTAACAAATAAATTCCAATATATATAGCTACGACTGAAAAATCAAGCAATACCAACCGACAATCACCTACCAAACAACAATTTATAGTCTCGTTTAGCCGCTACATTTGCCCATTGCTCAGGCACAAACTTCCAATGATTAAGGCGCTGGGGATCTATATTCTGGCGCATCTCAATGTAATTGAGCATATAGAACCGAAGATCAATATCCGTTGAGGAGATGACACGCTCTTCCAGTTCTTCACGGGGTATCCCTGCACCTTTGGTAAGCAGTTCGCCCCCACCATTGCCACGATACGAATTTACGGCCACACGATACATTGCTTCAAGACTGAAAGGTTTACCGTCGGCCATGCTCTTTATACGAATCCGTTCGCCCACAGGTTTCGTAACGTCTACCTCATAGATGATTCCTGCCGCTGAATCAAAATTGTAATAAAGGTTTTTCAGGCGAGGAGTTGCACTGGTCAAAGTTTCCTCATCAAAGAGTAACAGACGATCATCAGCCCTCTTCATCTGGTTCGTCCATTGTCCATACGACATCTCCAGATAATCCTTAATCTCTTGCCCCTTCAGATGCATCACATAAAGCATATTCTCATAGCGATAGAATTCAAACATGTCACGTACATGAAGATCACCTCCAGAGAGTGAAGAGTCATAAGCCAAGGGAGCAGCCAACGACACCTGAGCCTTAGTGATATCAAGTTGCATGCGATGCACGAAATCCACATAGTCAGACGGACCGAAATAGGCATCCCTTGAATACACTTCATGGGTAGATTCACCGATCTTTTTCGCTACATATTTTCTTACTCTCTCCATATGGGGAACAAAATGACGCATATAAGCCGTGTCGGGCTCATACGCATCCATGTCAACCAATTCTGCTGCAAGCGTTACACGCGGCTCACCACTCCGGTTTACCGCAACATCCAATGCGGCCACTTTACATGCATTGTTGGCCGGATTTACCAGAAGCACCGTATCACCCTCCACATTTACTACACTGGCGACATGAGGTTGGTGAATATGTCCAAAGAAAATGGCATCAAATCCCGGTACATTTATTGCAACCGACTTTGCAGCATTCTCTGCATACTCTTCAGTCACGATACCGCCATCATAGCCCGAATGAAAAACACCGATCACCAATTCCGGTTTCTCGTGCTGATGCAGATAATCCATCCATCGCTTCGCAGCTGTTTCCATGTCCTTAAATTCAAGGCCAGTCCATAGATTACGCGGTAACCAATCGGTCAGCGCTGGAGTTGTAAGTCCCATGAATGCCACCTTCACCCCCTCGCGTTCAACGATGATATAAGGCGGCAAAAAGGGATGTTCCGTATCTTCAAAATAGATATTTCCTCCCACGACACCACACTCCAAGTCATTTATATAGCGCTGATAGGTATGGCCACCTGTCTCTATATCATGATTTCCCAATACCGCCACCTCGCAACCCAGATAGTTGAGAGCCTCAGCAGCCAAATGACACTGACTAAGCGCTACAGTATTATAATAATAGGATGTAGGCTGTCCATGCAATATATCCCCATTGTCAACATATATCACATTCTCTCCAAAGGCATCAGAAGAACGCAATGCCGACAAATAGCTGCTCACACGAGCCAGACTTCCCTGAGCTGGCTTGTCGGTTAGAAAGTCATACGGAAAAAAGTTGCCATGCACATCACTCGTACATACGATTTTAATGCGCACAGGTTCGGCTTCACGGCATGAGCCAAGCAACAGAGCCAAAACGTACATC
The DNA here is from genome assembly GCA_017631285.1 of Alistipes sp. Classification (GTDB taxonomy): domain Bacteria; phylum Bacteroidota; class Bacteroidia; order Bacteroidales; family Rikenellaceae; genus Alistipes. The sequence goes on along the minus strand of JAGBTO010000104.1, from coordinate 96 downwards.
AAACAAACTACTCTATAATGTTTCATCGTTTACAACACATTTTATTTATGGATATTACTGCAAAGTAAGTAAAATAATCATATCCTTGCAACTTTT
>JAGBTO010000103.1 GCA_017631285.1 Alistipes sp. | reverse complement strand
GGTGAAATTGGTAGACACGCTACTTTGAGGGGGTAGTGAGCATTAGCTCGTGCAAGTTCGAGTCTTGTCCTGGGCACTAAAAGAGTTGCGGTTGTTTTTCAATTGCGACTCTTTTTTTTGCATAATATTAGGAGCTATCCCAACACCTATAGACTACGGAGCTACAACCTATACAAAACAAAATCTACGAAATACGCGGACAGCGTGTGATGCTGGACTTTGATTTAGCAGATATATACCAAGTTGAAACAAGGGCATTGAAGCAGGCTGTAAGACGCAATATAGAGCGTTTCCCTGACGACTTTCTATTTAAGCTATCAAAAGAGGAGGCTAATCAACTGATAACCATAGGGGTATCACAAAATGTGATATCCCCAGATTATAACATTGGTGCATCGGAAATGTTTGCCTTTACCGAGCAGGGGGTTGCTATGCTCTCGAGTGTATAGCAGTTTTGAAAGTAAAACGCTGAGAGCAAACATCTTCCACTGATGCGATATGTATAAACAAAATTGGTGCGTGACGGGACTACATCGTTCCCTACACGCACCAATTTTTGTGTATAGACTATTCTCTTACTTCTTGCTCAAACTCAAGATGACGGTGAAAGTCTCGAAGGTCTCCATAAACTCCTTCTCCAATGCGGCAATCTGCGCAGCATCGAGCTTCAAACCCTCGTTCTCTTTCTCTACCAAATCAACCATACCGCCCAACCAAGCAGCCTGCTTCGGAATGATGATGAAAAGGCGGTCGCCATCTTCGTCTGGGAAGGAAGTGGCATTTACCTTGTATGAACCGCCTTCGTAGAGGTCGAATGTAAGGTTATTACCATTAAGTGTGTAGTTCTTGACTTTTGCTGCACCATCCATTGTGTGGTTGAGTTTGCCATCAGCAGCGAATGTAGCATCGGCAAAGAATTTCTTCATCACGTCGATAATGCGGTCTCCATGCATAGCATCAATAGAGATAGAGTTCTGACCATTGAAAGTTACACCTTCGGGAAGTTGAAGAGCGGTCTTGCCTTCGGCAGGAACGACTCTTGCTACTGAATTGAGGTAAGAGTAGTTGCCTTTGATGTCAAAGGATTCTTGAACGCGGTAATGAGTTTTTGAAAAATCCTGCACATCCGAAGATGACTTAAATGTTAGATTATCATTAGTCAATTCAACAGTTGCTTCACTGACTTCTCCGCTCTTTGTCGTATAAAGCACATTTCCTTGCATATAATAAGTTCCATTACCATTCAACCAACCAAGTTTATTGTCGTAACCTATTACATTGAAGGTATTATCAACTTTGTATTCCAACAACATACTAGCATCAGGAGCAAAATTAAACCACTGTCCCACAATCAGCTGCGGATAGTCCTTATATGGGTCCACATTATCGTCATTTTCACAACTGCTCATCGCAAAGCCGAGCACCACAGCCACGAGGGTCATTCCAATCATTCTGAAAGTCTTCATAATTACTCTTTTTTTTAATTGTTATGTTTATTGATATGTAAGCACAAAAATGGCATTACTGCTCATAATAAGCTGTAACGCCAATATAAAATGTGGATATAAAACCACTAACTACCTGATTATTAGATAGATTATAGATGGGGGGGGGTATTTATGGCAGACACACAAACGACTGCACAAGAGGTGCAGTTCACAGCATTGCGGTATGTCGCCAAAAAGTTATTCATAGCCCAATCCATTCAGTTTCAATACGTAAAGGTAATACTTTTTTTGATACGATGTATCACAAAAAGTGATTTTTTATCTTAATTATACTTAATTTATACTACATAGAAGACTACACGCAAAGAGAAAAATTGTGGGTCAAGAGGTTTTTGCACAAAAAGTCGTTTCACAACGCAACAACCTAATGCAATGTATATCAACAAAATAGGCGGTGAATAGTATTTCACCGCCGATAAAGGGTAGTCCTTTAGGTCAGCCCCTTTTATCCCCACCGTAAATTTAAGTGAGCTGTTATTACTTAATCATATTACGCGCACGGAACGAGAAGTGCGCACCACGAGAAATGATCACATGATCCAATAGGCGGATATCAAATAGATTTGCAGCTGCCGACACTCGCTCAGTAAGGGCTATATCCTGCGAACTTGGCTCTACACACCCAGATGGGTGGTTATGAACTAACACAATCTGCACAGCAAGGAGTTCAAGGGCGCGTTTGACAATAAGCTTACAATCTACCACCGTAGCCTGCACTCCTCCTTGACTAATACGCATGCGCTCCAACACCCTACCCGACGATGCGAGATACAACGCCCAACACTCCTCGTGCTGCAAGGCACCGAGCTGTGGTTCCATTAGGCACACCACATCGCTATCCGAAGTGATTGTGCTATGTGTCGTTGCACGCGCTTGCGCAACGCGCTTACCCACCTCTGCTGATGCCTTTAGGCGCATCGCACGCAGCTTACCCAATCCCGACACCATCCTAAGACGGGCGATATCCTGCTCCACAACGCCGAGCAGGCTACCACCACACTCCTTAACAATACCCTTACCGAGCGCCACTGCCTGATCGTCGCATAGTGTCTCAGCCACCAAAAGAGCAATAAGTTCCTCGTCGCTAAGAGCCTCAGCGCCGCGCGAAAATATCTTATCGGTAAGGTTTTTCATTGGGTTGGAAATATTAGTTCGACATACGATCTATGGCATCCAACATACGTGCGCTATTCTCATCATCTATGACTGCCGCAGAGTCCTGCGAGACTGAGAATGCAGCATTCTGCTCTGCCATCTTCTTCGAATCGCCAATACCATGACCTACAGCGATACCATCCACAAAAACTGTAGAGTGGAACATCGGGCGCGACATATTTGCCGAGTGGTCGCTATCAGTGCGGAACTCAATAGTATAGTGATTCTTCTGACACCACTCGATAAGACGACTCTTAAAGTCGGTCTCAGAGCGAAGAATATCATCTATCGAGAGGTATTTTTTGAATATCTTGTTGATTAACAATCTATTTACAAAGTCGTAGCCCTGATCAAGATATATTGCACCCATCATTGCCTCGAAGGCGTCGCCAAAGATATGCTTCTGGGTGGTGTTACCCACAGCATTCGAGATAACATAGCCATCGAGACCGAGCTTCGATGCTATGCGATTTAGCGACTGACGCGATACAATCTTCGAGCGTAGCTGTGTCATAAAGCCCTCATCCTTTTCGGGGAACTCTATAAACAGGTAGTCCGAGGTAACGCTCTCGATAACTGCATCACCCAAGAACTCCAAGCGCTCGTTATTAATATGTCTGCCATCATCCAACACTATAGACGCAGACTTATGTATTAGTGCGAGTTTGTACAACTCGATATTGTGAGGTATAAAGCCAAACATATCGTCGATAGCGGCATAAAAAGCCCTATCCTTTCCGAAACGTCGGCGTAGTGGTCGCAATATGAAATCAAACATTTCGATTATCAGGAAAACTACGATGTACGAAAAAGGACCAACCGAGGGAGTCTCCTCCCAAGGTTTAGTCCTAACACTTTCTTACGATAACAGGAATCGTCTATTACTTGTGAGACTCGATGTAGCTAACAGCATCACCAACAGTCTGGATCTTCTCAGCGTCGCCATCAGGAATCTGAAGATCGAAAGCCTTCTCGAACTCCATGATAAGCTCTACCTGATCCAATGAGTCAGCACCGAGGTGTGCAGTGAAGCTTGCCTCAGCTACTACCTCTGACTCCTTAACGCCCAACTTGTCAACGATAATCTCGACAACTTTTGACTGAATTTCTGACATAATAAATAAGTTTTAGTTAAACATTATAGTAGTAAATTATTTCCTACTCTAACTTTGTCCAATAATTTTTTCATTGAACGGTGCAAAAATAACACTTTTTTTATTATCTTTGACATTACGAGCGAAAAATTTATCAACGATTTTGCAACAAATTACATTAAACATTTAATATTCATAACATTATGAACCTTTTACTAATTTCCAATTCTACCAATGCGGGTGAGGAGTATTTGAAGTACCCTATCGCCGAGATTGCAAAGACGCTAAAGGGCGTATCGGAGGTTGTCTTTATCCCATACGCAGCTGTAACCTTCTCGTACGATGAGTATGAGGCAAAGGTACAGACTCGTTTCAATGAGATTGGCATCAAGGTTAGATCTATCCACCACGCCTTGAACAAGCGCAACTTCTTGCGCAATGCCGAAGCTGTTGTCATTGGTGGCGGTAACACCTTCGCATTGCTGAAGAAGATGCAAGAGGAGGATTTGTTAGATGTTATCCACCGTCGCGTTAAGGGCGGTATGCCATACGTGGGCTGGTCTGCTGGTAGCAACGTTACCTGCCCTACTATCTGCACCACTAACGATATGCCTATCGTGCAGCCAGAGTCTTTCCG
>JAGBTO010000102.1 GCA_017631285.1 Alistipes sp. | reverse complement strand
GTGCCGTTGCTGGCGCCCGCCCTCGAAGCGTGCTGCCACGCCGAAGCTGGCCATCATCTTCTTGTATCTACTCGCACCCTGCTCGTCGCCCACAGTGCGGGCATAGCGGTGCTTCTCGGTAAGGTCGCGCACCGACTGGTCTGTGCGCATCATCGTCACCAGTTCCTCGAGGGTGACAGGCCGCGGCTGCGTATCGTGCACACCGCGAAAAAGACTTACTTGCATAATAAAAACTGCGTTTTTAACGTTGACGTTAACGATGACGTTGACTAAGCTCCGCGATGTATACCCATCCGGCAGGTGGTTATCGTTTTCGTTATCGTTGATTAATTTTGCGGCAAAGTAAGCCATTCCCCTGCGGCACCCCAAAAATTTTACCGACGAGTAAAATTTTCAGATAATTGTTTGTCAAGTGTATCCGCTATGCAGCACATCCGCTCATACGACTTACGGCTGATGCCATAGACCTCATCGTAGCGCCACTCCGCGAAGGGGCGCACGAACATAGTCTGCGAGATGTTTTTCAGCGAATGATAGTCGAGCGGCACGCGACATTCCGCTGTAGGAAACACCTCCTCTATATAACAGCAGAAACCGCGGTAGTCTGTCCCATCGGGATAGATACCACGGTCTACCAATATGCGGAATATCGCCTGCCAGTGTATCTGCCTACTCACCAGCGGCACCCGCCTACCATCATCACACACGATAGTCTGCTGCATCAGCCGTTCCAGTGCCAAGCACACGGCCGTTTCATTTTTTCCCTACTTGGCAGTGCAGTAGCGCCACTTCACGCTCCAACGCTTCTATGCGCTGCGATAATTCATTAATTTTTTGTTCCATAAATATATTTTGAAATTATTCACCAATAGGTCACGACCGTATCGAGAAATAAACTCGATGTCTGATTTCTTAATTATGTTTGCAAATATCCGAGTTCTTTTACTCACTGCACATACCCTTGGGGTTGTTAACGGGTTCACTATTACAGGGCTGATTTCCAAATCCTTAGCAAGCTCTATCAAATGCTTACCATATCTTCTTATCACGGTATGAGTTACAACTGAAGTCTCCTTTGTTATTCCTCTTTGTCTGGTTGCCAACGTTGATTTAAATCTTCTTTTAGTTTCCATAATTGTTAATTTAAAGAATCATAAATTTCATTTACCAGATGGGCCATAAGTCCCATAATTGCAACACACTCTTTTTCTAAGAACATACCCGTCTTTATTGTATCAAATGTGAGTATTCCTTTTATCAAGTCATCCCTATTGTCATTACATTCAGGGGGTAGAATGACAAATGCTGCCAATGATTTGTAAAAATCACCATAATTATAGCTTGATGTGCGCCATAAATTACTTGATTAGCGCGCTTCTCGATTATTTCTCGTTTTGCATGCTTCGATTATATTGGCGCACACTTTTTCCTCCATGGAAACGATAGGCCAAGGTGAACAGTAATGCATGAGCATCAAAGGCTCTTGTGTCGAGATATTGATGATTATAGTGTATCAACGATTTGCTCTCACTCTCTGTATAATCTTTCGGCAAGAATGGCAACACATATTTGACACTTGCATTCAACCGTTGGTTAAAGAAGTCCTTACTACAGAAGAAATTGAAGAAATGCAATTCCGTATCCTTCCACCCCTCAGGAACAACAACATACCCATTATTTAGATAGTAGCCCAGCGTGACGGTCAACCGGTGCTTCTCATTGTAATATCGTCCTATGATATTTCCATTGAATCCTTGGTTGGCTTGTTTACGCTCCTTGTAAGAGGCCTCCAGATAGCGATACCTCAGATATGCGCTGAATGTAAATGCCTTTACCCTCTTGAATATCGAGAAAGAGGCCCATCCCTCTTGATAGGCGGTGTTCTGCGGCATCTTGACGATGTATTGCCCATATTTGCCCGAAGGCAAGATGCCTTCCCCTATATCCGTCATCGTAGAAAACTGATTGGGCGAATATACATATCCCATTTGTACATTGAAAAGGTTGAAGAAGTCTACCCACACTCTACCCGAATGGTTTACATTGGTCTTCAAGGCAGGATTTCCGCCGCTCCATGTCAACGAATCGGTAAAATAGCCATACTCACTCACAAGATTCAGCGAAGGGTAGCTGACATTGTTCCAATAGTTGACGCGCATCCATATCTGGTCGTTCCAACGATGATAAAACACTCCACCCATTCGATACACCATATTATTGTCGGTATAGCTCAAACTTCGATTATGGATATGCTGAGCAGAGGCATTGAAGCTAACATTAGTATTGCGGGCTATCCGATATGACATCCACATATGTAGATTATTACGGACATAATCATTGGCACTCAGCAAAGCGCCACCGTTTTGATCCTTCTGTTTATAGCCCTTCCAAGTATAGTCATACTCAACACCAAGAGCAAGGCGCTGGTCAAAGAATCTGCAATCTGAACCTAATGCCATCCAAATATAGTCCATGCGATTGTCATGGTTATTATCGGAAGAATAGCCCGAACTTTGCCGATACATGCGGTCGTATGTCCACTGCTCATTTATATAGTTGAAGTCATAATAATAGTTCCATTCCCCCGTATTTCCTCGGTAATGGAGGCCGAGCGTATGCCTGTCATTATGCTGCAAAGTCTTGTTGGTAATTTCCACTGTGTCTTTAGCTCCGGTGTCAAGCCACAAGCGTTCTATAAGCCGATGTGTGTCATTATCTGTAGACGTGTTGGAATAGTTGTAGGAGGCCGACAGCGAATGGTGCTTGTTCACCTGATAGTCTATTGCAGTATATAGATTATGCCCCAGCAAATCATTCACATATTTCCCCTTCCCCACCTCATCTTCTTGCAATCGGTTCACGTAGTTGATGCTGGTTGTTTCCATGTATTTTTCATGCTGATGGAAGTTGAAGTTATATCTTCCCACGAAATTCCACTTGTTGCGGGTATAGGTAAAGGAGCCTGCAGCATTATCCCCTTTAAGTTGTTTGTCCTTGCCATTTCCTTCGGTAGGAAGATAATCCAACGAATTGGACAGATTGCCCTCATACCCTTCATAGTTCTCCTTTGTATGCAGATTGATAACGACATCATACTCCTCATACTTACCCAACGGATTAGGTATAATGTCTACCTTGTCGTAACGCAAATGATGCAGTTCCTTGACATAGTCGGCAGACCTTTCAATGCTATCAACCAGAATGAGGATGTTTTGTGAGCCATAGTACTTCAGCTCATTATTTGAGTAGTCACAATCTATGCCAGGGATATTACCCAACATCTGTGCCGTATTGCGTGCTCCCTTACGCATCTCGCGGGTTATGCGCACCACATCACGGTCGGCATAGTGGGTGATATGCTCGCCCGTGACCACCACAGAGTCCAGCGCATGGGCCAATGCCACCAGCGTACTGTCTGCACCCAATTGCACACGTGTGCTATCATTGGGAAGAACCCGATCCCGTCCTTTTATGGCTTGCATCATTCCATCTTTTACCGATTCCTCACTCGATGCCTTCACGTTTGCAGTACCAATACCGAGAAGGCAAACTGCAACTAAAATCCATTGAAATGCGTGTTTCATAATCTTGTCGTTTTATTAGGTTTTGTATGCCGCAAAGTTAAAGCTAATCCGCGAAAGCATGAAAAAAAAACGTCTTACAGAGACGGTTGCAAGTACACTGATTTACAACAATATAAGTAGCTGTAAGAAAAGCAAAAATCTTACAGAAAGAATAAGGTCAATAAACAATTATTTATTTTGTTGATTATCAGCTATTCACCCCCGCAAGCAAATGAGGTATTTTACCAGAGTAAGATAGCAAACAAACGATGCTGATTATGTGATGATTAAGGCATGCTATCTAAGAAATAATCCTTGCTCGGTGCATTCGAAGCCTTGATTTCATCGCGCAGGCGGTACTTGATTTGGTAGATGTGGTTACGCTCCAGCCTCATAAAAGTGGCTATTGTCTTACCTGAGAAACGGGCATAAAGATAGGTAAGGAAAGTGTAGTCTTTTTCTTTCAAATAGGGCAGTTCGGCACGCAAGCGAGCCATGATATTATCAAGGTTGGTATTTAAGATGGCTTCCAGTTCGGTAATCATATTACCCTCGCTGATTCTTTTTATTTCTTTATCAAGCTGCTTAAATATTGCCGACTTGGAGCCTTGGTTCTCATAGTAAGTTTCACTCAGGTTATTGAGTAGTCTAGAGTATGTACCAAACAACTCGGTTATCTGCGTTTGCATGTGCGCCACAGAGCCTTCATGCGCATCTACGCGTTCC
>JAGBTO010000101.1 GCA_017631285.1 Alistipes sp. | reverse complement strand
GGGGCAGTGGGATTTAAGCCTTTGGTTACGGCTTCGGTGATAACCGACTGCTTGTATGCCTTCAACTCCTCGATAATCTGCTCCTGCAACGCAATCATCTCATCCACCTCGGCACACTTTCTATCCAAAAACTCCGCTATCCTCTGCTGCTCGGCATCAGAAATCATTGGGATAGGAATTTCAAGAACATCTTTCAGGTTTAAGGCACTTCTTACACCATCTCCTCCCATCCTATTAAACACGCAACGATTGTACATATCAAAATACCAATAGTAGTAGAAGCGGTTATCCGATTTGGTATTGGTGAGTATGATATAAGCGGGCGATACTATTCCCGTGTATGGGGAAAGCCCGACTCTACTTGTACGGATGTTCTGCAAATCAATAAGTTTGAATACAAGTTCATTGCTTTCAAGTATTTGATAACTATCAAATTGCTCAGGCTGCAAGCCTTCGTTGTCATCCTTATTTCGTTTTACAACACCATTCATTGTTAAGGCTAATCGTTCATACATTTCAGAGTTGGCTCCTGCAATTTGCTTTTTGCCCTTGAAAACTCTTTTTGTAGGAACAAGTTGCCATTGAATAGGAATCTCTCCTATCCAATCCACTCCGCTATCTTTCATCGCCCTCATTATCGTCCCATAATTTTAGCCATCAGTGCGGTTTCAGCCTTATCCAACTCTTCGAGGTGGGCAAAGATGTCGGCACTGCTGCGGGGTGCAACATACTTGTAGAACTCACGGGTGAATGGTATCTCGTAGCCAATCTTGGTTTTCTTCTCGTCAATCCAAGCGTTAGGGGCATAGGGATAGACATTCTTCGCCATATAAGCCTCAATCTCCTCAGTCCAAGGGATAGACTCGGTATCACGCTTGCTGCTGTCTGCCGTAGGCTTGCCTCGCTTCAGGATTGGGTTGCCCTCGTCATCGCACACAGGTTGCTCAACAACCACCTTGCTATACTTGAAATCATCGTTAGCCTTAATCTTGCTCTCGACAACGAGTGCTCCATCCTCATATACGCCCTCCGCAAACTCGTTATATGCCTTGGCGATAAGGGCTATACACTCTGCGGTAAACTCATTACGCTTGTTGCCGAGCGACTTGCGACGCTTAACAAAACACTTGCTTGCGTCAATCAACTGCACCTTACCCGCACGCTCTGCGGACTTATCCTTCGAGACAATCCAAATGTAGGTTGCGATGCCCGTGTTGTAGAACATATCGTTTGGAATCTGAATAATAGACTCCAACCAATCGTTCTCCAATAGGTAGCCACGGATATTGCTCTCACCACTGCCCGCATCGCCCTTGAAGAGAGGTGAGCCATTCTGAATGATAGCCATTCGTCCTGTCTCCTTCAACTTTGCCACGCCATTGAGCATAAACAACTGCTGACTATCACCAATGGCAGGGAGTCCCGCACCGAAGCGTCCCATCGAGCCCTTCTTATGCTCGGCTTCAACGGCTGCCTTCTCGTTCTTCCACTCGATACCGAAAGGTGGGTTAGAGATGATATAGTCGAATTTGTAGCCCTCGAACTTATCGTCAGAGAGCGTATTGCCGTGTTTCATATTCTCGGCATCGCCACCCTTGATAAGCATATTTGCCTTGGCAATAGCGAAGGTTTGCTCGTTCAACTCCTGTCCGAACTCGGTGAGCTGTGCATCCTCGTCAATAGCGAGGAGTTTCTCCGATAGGCAATCGAGCATCTGAGAAGTACCCATAGCCATATCGTACATCGTAGCGGTGATACCCTCGCTCTGCATTGCGTTCTTCTTGGGAGCAACCAATATCTCAGCCATCAGGTAGATAATATCACGGGCAGTAAAGTGGGCTCCTGCGTGCTCGTCATACGACTCCGAGAATTTACGCACCAACTCCTCGAAGATGTAGCCCATATCGACTGCCGAGATAGCATCGACACCCATATACGCCTTCTTGGAACAGAACTCCGAGATGACATTGTAGAGGATGCCGTTGTTAGAGAGTTTGGTAATCTCCTTGTCGAAGTCGAACTTCTCGATAACATCAATCACATTTGCCGAGAAGTGGTTGAGGTAACTGCGGAAGTTGTCAGCAATATTCTCGGCATCAGAGAGCAAGCCATCGAAGGTGAATGGCGACACATTGTAGAAGTCGTAGCCCGATGCAGAACGCAAAAAGCCATCCTTAACCATAATACCACGGCTATCGAGCGTCTTGTTCATATCAATAACCTTCTGCTTGGTGGCAGCAAGGGTATCACTGAAACGCTTGATAACACACATCGGCAAGATGACATTGCCATACTCGTGAGGCTTATATGTTCCCACCAACTTATCGGCAATAGCCCAAATGAGGTTTGCCTTTTCCTGAATATTGATGGTAGTTTGCTGCTGTAATTCTTCGATTGACATATCGGGTTTTACTTATTATCGGTTAGGAACTTTTCTATCTCTTCACGGCTATTGAAAGTGTGCATCTCGCCATTGTAGAAGATGCAACCACGCATCTCATTATTAGATACTCGTGAATCGTCTCCTCTAAAGAGGTCACGCACAGATAGTCCGAGCGTATCGGCAATAGCCTTGAGGGTTGTGTATTGTGGATTGCGCTGTAAGGCACGAGTAAGCGACTCAGGTGCAATATCCAACTTCTCGGCTAACTCATACATTTTCATTCCTCTTTCCTTGAGTATTTCTTTTACTCGCAACTCTTCAATACCTGTTTTTTCAGCCATAAACAATCAAGTTTTGATAAACTAATATACAAAGTTAATAAAAAAAGTCGATTTTGTTAAGAAATCTGAAGAAAAATGAAATTTATTGACTTTTTATATCAATTTTCTATCGAAAAATTTGGTGGATATTGATATATGTTGTATATTTGTATTGGAAACAAGAGAGAAAGTTGATAATATAATATCAAAAATTATGAAGGCAGTTTTAGGACAATATCACTACGCTCCACACAGGAGAAGTTGGGGAGTTTGGCAATACGATTGGGTAAGCGAAACAGGTGCATCAGCAAGGTTCATCAAGGACTTTTGCACAAAGGAAGAGGCTCGTGAGTATGTTTGGAAAATGAATGGTTGGGGCAAGCCTTCAAAGAAATTAAATTAAAGTAAGTAATTAACAATTAAACAGATACATATATGGGAACAACAGCAATTATCGCAATGAACAACCTTGATGCTCACCGAGCAATGGTTATCGCTCACAGAACAAATGATGCTTTCGCAACAGGTATGCTTACTGCAAGTATTAAGGCATTGAAGGCAGAGCTTGCAAAGAGAATAGTCAGAGTAACATTTTTGAAAAAGGATGGTACTATCACCACACGCCACGCAACTACTACTCCAAGTTATGCGGGTCAGTACATAAATGGAAATGGTTATTGCTCGGATGCCCGCAATGTAGTGTCATTTATAGATATTGATGCTGATAGTTCAAACAAGTGGCGTTCATTCAGATATGAGAGATTGATTTCTTGGGAATAACAAATAGGGAGGGGCAACCCTCCCAACATAATACAAGATTGCTAAAATACACTAATTATCAAAATGTGATAGATATGGAAATGGCAAAATACATACTCAGTATCTTTAGAACTCAACCGATGATTGTCTTTTCGTGGGGCTTTCACGATGCTTATCCTATCCACAATGGGCTCCGATTCTCGGTGAATGGATACTTGCATCAGGGCGAGGTTGAGGTGGTGTACTGCGAGGGAGCAGACTTGTTCAAGGTGAACACACTTAACCCTGACGGCAGCATTAAGCAGCAGGTGACTGATGTGTATTTAGATTGCCTCGTGCGTGTAATTGACGGGATGGTTGAAACTAAATAAGTATGGGTATATGGATGGTATTATTAAGGTGAGTGGAGTTTCTGCTCCCGTTGTGAATCAGGAAGTTTCGATTGATAAGGCTATTGAGTTGTTCGTGGCTGAATGTGACATCCGAGAGAACAGCCGTAATGTGTACAGGCGAGGTTTGCAATACTTCTTCAAGTGGGTGGAGAACACAGGTCGCACCATCAGCGGACTGACTCGTGCCGACATCATCACCTTCAAGGATTCTCTATTGAGTACCCATAGCAACTTATCAGTGGCGAGTTATCTCGTGGCGTTGAGGCGATTCTACGAGTGGGCAGAAGGTAACAAACTCTATCCCAATATCGCCAAGGGTATCAAGTCTCCAAAGCGTAAGAACGCATACCTGAAGGAGCACCTAAGGGAGAATCAGATTGCCGACTTACTTGCTCATTTTGAGGGTAATACAAGAGACTATGCCATCGTAAATCTCCTGCTCAGAACAGGGCTCCGTTGTATAGAGGTTGTTCGTGCTAATGTTGAGGATATTACCTTCAAGGGCGGTCAGCGCATCCTCAGAGTATGGGGCAAGGGGCGTGATGAGAGAGATGCTTTTGTAGTGCTCACCGATAAGGCTTACGCTCCAATCAAGGCTTATCTTGACACGAGAGGCTCTACAACACTCAAGGAGCCGTTGTTTATCTCTACCTCCAATCGAAACTTGAAGGGTAGGTTAACTACTCGCTCAATCAGCAAGATATGTAAGGAGGGCTTCCGTGCCATCGGAATAGATGGAAAAGAGTACACGGCTCACAGCCTTCGTCACACGACAGCCGTGCTGCTACTCAAGAATGGCTCATTAGCCGATGTTCAGAGCGTGCTCCGACATAGTAGCCCCGCCACGAGCCAAATCTATACTAAGAGCATCGAGGAAGAGTTGAGGTTGGCAAACCCCTCAGAAATGAAATTGGACGGCATCTTTTAGCCGTCCATTTCCTATAACATCGAATTGCGGAATTAGAAATATACCTATATAATATATATTATTCTACCTCTTCCAATGGGATTAAAGTTTGTTGTTCAAGAGTGTCAAATTTTGCCATAGCATCAGCCTTTGCTTGGTCTGTAATACGAATATATGGTTTCATATCCTCATAACTCTCGTGTCCACTCCAAGCCATAACCGTAGTTGGGGGTATTCCCATCGACAGAGCGAGACAGATAAAAGTCTTACGACCTGTATGGCTTGTGATAAACTCATACTTAGGTTTACTCTCTTCTATGCGCTTTGTTCCCTCGTAATGGGTTTTTGTAATTATGGTATTAACCTCACATATCTCTCCGATGTCTTTTAGGTATTTATTCAAGACTGCATTGTGCACGGGAGGTAGCACCTTCTTCTTAGCAAATGGATTCTTTCTATACCTATCTATAATAGCCCTGCTGTATTTATTAAGTTCAATCTTTACAGGGTCGCTATCCTTTTTGGTCGTGATTTCAAAGTAGTCATCACGCACATCCTTCTTCTCCAAACGCCCAATATCGCTGAATCGTAAAGATGTGAAAGCACCAAAACACAACCAATCCCTATATAAAGCAAGATGTGAATTCTCATTCGAGAAATTGTGGTTGTATATCCTGAGCAACTCATCCGCTTCCAAGTAAACAATAAACTTCTTGGCTGTTTTCTGCTTGATTTGAAAACGCTTCCAATCATTGTGAATCGGATAGTTGTTATCATCACACCATCTAAAGAACGCTCTTATATCTTGCCACCTCTTTATAAATGTAGAGTTGTTCTTCCAATACTTTTGAAAGAACTTAGCAATCTTAACAAGGTTTGCTTCGTTCAGGTCTTCTATTTGCAATGATTCATTATACTCTTTGAACTTGTTTCTAACTGCAAGGAACTTCTTTTTATTGTTTTCACTCCAAGAGTTGAGGATGGAGCGGTTATCCATAAATTCATCGAAGTATTCCAATAGGGTCTTTTCAACCTTCTCTTTTCGATTTGTTGCAATACGGAATTCCTCTTTTACCTGTTCTTTCGTAGGATACCCCTCTCCCGATTGCTCGTACTTCTTGAAGATACCATTTATTATAGATATTGAGTTGGCTATGCCATCATTTATCTCCGCAAATGTAAGATTCTGACTATTGGTAGCGTTTCTTTTAACCTTCTCAGCTTTCTCATCCCATTTATCAGGTGAGATAGTGTAGCCCGTACCTAAATTAACCCTCTGCTTGTTGAAAGATAAACGAATAATAATAAAGGCTTCTCCCTTAGAGTTAAGTTCTTTGGTAAGCCTTACATTAGGTCTAAAAGTTAAATTTGCTTTCATAGTGCGAATTTAATAATTTTGTTTATCTTTGCAAGTGATAAAAGATGATAAAATTTGTTTCTTAGCCATTTTCTTAGCCACTTTTTGGCGTATCAAAACGGACTGAAACAAACTAATTGGAATAAGCGTTCCTCTAAAGTAGTTGATATATAAGGCGTTATAAATAAAAATGGGACGATAGCAAACTAAGGCAAACTCCCCAAAATAATGCCCTATCCACTACAAAAAGGCGCTGGTTATCAGCGCCTTTGTCATTTTGTAGATTTTTTTTGCAAGGCTATGGGACAGCTAATAATACCTAAAGGCTACAAGGCGGCGTTGAGCCTCCAGCAGACTGAAATAGCAATCAAGAAGATTAAGGATTTTTTCTTAAGCAGCATTTCTACCGAGTTACGCTTGCGTCGAGTGACAGCTCCGCTATTTGTGCTCAAGGGGCTTGGTATGAACGACGATTTGAGTGGTGCGGAGCGTCCTGTGACCTTCCCAATAAAAGATATGGCCGAGGCCGAGGCCGAGGTTGTTCACTCGCTGGCTAAGTGGAAGCGTGTGACTCTTGCCGAGTATGAGGTGAGCGAGGGCTATGGAATCATTACCGATATGAATGCCATACGCGCCGATGAGGAGTTGGATAACCTCCACTCGTTGTATGTTGATCAGTGGGATTGGGAGCGAGTGATGTCGGAGGAGAATCGCACCGAGGATTTCTTGAAGCGTATTGTTGAGCGTATTTATGGAGCTATCTTGCGTACCGAGTACTACATCTGTGAAACTTATCCGCAAATCGAGCCGTTTTTGCCTGAGCAGATTACGTTTATACATTCCGAGGAGCTGTTGCAACGCTACCCAAACCTTAGTGCGAAGGAGCGCGAAGATGCCATCTGCAAGGAGTATGGAGCAGTGTTTATCATTGGCATTGGTGGTGAGTTGAGTAATGGCGAGAAGCACGATAATCGTGCACCCGACTATGATGATTATTCAACTATCTCGCCACAGACAGGCTTGGCAGGCTTGAATGGTGACTTGTTGATATGGTATCCCATTCTTGAGCGCGCCATCGAGCTCTCGTCTATGGGTATCAGAGTCAATCGCGAGGCGTTGGAGCGTCAGCTTGAGCAGAGTGGCAAGCAAGAGCGCAAGAGCCTCTATTTCCATCGCCGCTTGCTGGAGGGGTCGTTGCCTCAATCTATCGGTGGCGGTATAGGACAGAGTCGTTTGTGTATGATTCTTCTGCATAAGGCGCATGTGGGCGAAACGCAGTCGAGCATCTGGTCGGATGAGATGCGTCAGGCATGTCGTGAGGCAGGTATGCCACTTATTTAATATAAATATTTTCAGGAATTGGGGATGTCGCAACTTTTGGTTGGGCATCCTTTTTTTTGTAAGTATTTGAGGCCTATGAGTTGCAGTGTGGCGATGCAAGTCTGCATAAAAATTACAATTTGTAAGGTTCTATGTAAAAAAAGTTATTTTTTAATTGACAACGTAAGCCATTTTCGCTATCTTTGCATTAAGTGTGTTACGATATGTAACTTTCTTAGTTGCCACATCTTTTTCAGATGCGATGACCATGTTGGGTGGGCATAATTATTAGTAGCAGTGATAATTATTTAAATTAACTAAAATATTTCAACCATGTACGGAAAAATTAAGGAACATCTCCAGAATGAGCTGGCAGAGATTAAGGCTGCCGGTCTTTACAAAACTGAGCGTGTGATTGAGTCTCCACAGCGTGCTGAGATTCAGGTTGCAGGTAAGCCAGTATTGAACTTCTGCGCCAACAACTATTTGGGTTTGTCAGACAACCAGCGTTTGATTGACGCTGCAAAGAAGGCTATGGATGAGCGTGGCTTCGGTATGTCGTCAGTACGTTTCATCTGCGGTTGCCAGGATATGCACAAGGAGCTTGAGAAGGCTATTGCAGACTATTTTGGAACCGAGGACACTATTCTCTACGCAGCTTGCTTCGACGCTAACGGTGGTGTGTTTGAGCCACTCCTCACCGAGCAGGATGCTATCATCTCTGACGCTTTGAATCATGCTTCAATTATCGACGGAGTACGTCTTTGCAAGGCTGTGCGTTACCGCTTCGCTAATGCCGATATGGACGAGTTGGAGGATTGCTTGAAACGTGCGCAGGCACAGCGTTTCCGTATTATTGTAACCGACGGTGTCTTCTCAATGGATGGTAATGCCGCTCCACTCGACAAGATTTGCGCTTTGGCCGAGAAGTACGATGCTTTGGTTATGGTTGACGAGTGCCACTCGGCAGGTGTGTTGGGTGCTACAGGTCGTGGTATCACCGAGCTTTACAACCTTCGTGGCCAGGTGGATATCCTTACAGGTACTTTGGGTAAGGCCTTTGGTGGTGCTGTAGGTGGTTTCACAACAGGTCGCAAGGAGATTATCGATATGTTGCGCCAGCGCTCACGTCCTTATCTCTTCTCTAACTCATTGCCACCCGCAGTTGTAGGTGCCAGCATCGAGATGTTCAAGATGCTTGCTGAGAGTGACGAGATTCACGACCGTTTGGTAGCTAACGTTGAACATTTCCGCACAAAGATGATTGCTGCAGGTTTCGATATCAAGCCTACACAGTCGGCTATTTGCGCTGTTATGTTGTACGATGCAAAACTCTCGCAGGACTTCGCTGCTAAGTTGCAGGAGGAGGGTGTATTCGTAACAGGTTTCTACTACCCTGTTGTTCCAAAGGGTCAGGCACGTATCCGTGTTCAGGTATCGGCAGGTCATACTACCGAGCAACTCGACCGTTGTGTTGCAGCGTTCACTAAGGTTGGTAAGGAGCTTGGTGTGTTGAAATAACGAGGCTATGGCTAAGACAAATTTAGACTCTACTGATAGGAAGATTCTTCGCTTTCTGATTAAGAATGCACGAACTCCTTTTCTCGAGATTGCACGTGAATGTGGTATTTCGGGTGCTGCTATTCACCAGCGCATAAAGAAGTTGGAGGATATGGGCGTGATTCAAGGTAGCCGTATGGTAGTTGATCCCAAGTCGTTGGGATTCGATGTGTGTGCTTTTATCTCGATTCGCGTAGCCGATATTTCGCGTCAGCAAGACACGGTAGAGTTGTTGAAACAGATTCCTGAGATTGTTGAGTGCCATTATATTACAGGCTCGTATAACCTCATGGTTAAGATTTATTGCATTGATAACGAGCATCTTATGCAGACTATCTTTAATAAGATTTTGCTTGTAAAGGGTGTCTCAAGTACCCAGACTTATATGTCGCTTAATGAGTCTTTCCGACGCGAGATTTATGTCGATTGTTTGGATGATTAATTGCTGGCAATATGTATAAAAAAGATGGTTGTTTCACAAACGGAAGCAACCATCTTTTTTTGTGTTTATGGTGGATTATTTTTCGCTCTTGATGCGAGTCCAATAGAGCGTTACGCCCATGCCGAGAATTGTGCCACGAAGCTTGAGCTTGTCGGCTGTCTCGAACTCGGCTGTGGCATTTACCTTAAGACCCTTTGTTGGGTCGTAAATCTTAGCGCCACCCCAATACTTCTCCTCGGCGTCGTATTTCAAGCCTTTCACCAAAACAATCTGATCAACAGGTGTATCTCTCAACGCCTTGTCGGGGTTCTTCACATCCTTGCGCTTGGTTTTGCCGTCAGCCTCGTAAGGGTTCTCCACCCAAAATACCTGAGCATCGTATGTACCGTCAGCATTCTTGGTTATGCGCACCTTGCTTTTGCTACCGCCTCTATCGGTGAGGTATTCGCCAATGATGTTGTCAGCCTTGTCGTTAATACCCTGTGCAAATGATGGTGCCACAAAAGCCACCATGCTGATGATTGCAATAATAAACTTTTTCATCTCTCAAATTTTTATGATTAATCATTTTTATCATCAGCAAAAGTAGCAGAAAATGTAGGGCATACCAAATTTCAAGCCTTCCATGTGGTCGTCGTAGCTCCGATGTGGCACATCGCGTGTATGTGGGATAAATATCCCACATTTTGGTGGCGAAATTACCCCGTTATATGCAAATGGTGTCGCAACCTATAAGGCTGGACACCATTGCAGACCGGTAGTGTGGAACTACATCTGGGTCATCCACAATCCATGCAGATTACAATATTCGTAAACTGCAATAATTTTGGCATTGCCGACTGCTATTACAGCTTCGGGCTTATCTTTAAGATTAACATGGATGCCGCCCTTGTCTGTCTCGACATATATGAAAGCTATATAATGCTCGGGTAGCATAGGGTGAGCGACGCTGCCAACCTCGACCTTTATGGTCTGGTCATCGAGGCGTGTTACTTTGGGAACGTGTTTCTCGCCACTTGCATCTGTGGTGTTGGGAATAAGCTCCTCCATCTTCTCACCACAGCATACTACTGGAACTTTGGAATCAATCAACTTAACGATTACATTGCCGCAATGACGGCATTTATAAAATTTAGCAGTCATAATTTAGAGTGTTTAAGGTTTTAACTATTTTAACAAGTTGTCTAATCGTTTTGTTATCTCCTCTTTGGGTTTGACACCCACCGCCTTTGTTGGCAGACCCTGCATGGGGATGAAGAACATGGTAGGCACACTCTGAATGTTGAAGAGTGTGGCCAGCTCCTCTTCTTGGTCGATGTTTACTTTGTAAATATCCACCTTGCTAGCATACTCCTCTGAGAGCTCTCCCAGTATGGGTAATAACACTCTGCAAGGGCCGCACCACGGTGCATGGAAATCAATCATTGCCGGCTTATCACCTAAAAATTTCCACTCGTTCGGGTTGTTCTCATAGTCTGCAATTTTGCGTAGAAATTCGCTTCTTGTTAAATTAATCGTTGCCATATTATTCTCTGTTTTTTTATTGTTTCCTTTTCTTACTGCGAAGATAATACAACAACGGCTATTTGTCAAATTGATAATTTTTATACATTAATAAGTATAATTTATACAACGAAGTTTGTTTATGATTTGTATAATCAAAAATGGTGCCTGAATGTTGATGACAAATAAAAAAAAATTGTCCAACTCTCGAGTTGCGACAACTTTTTACGATTTGATTTATAGTGTTTTACGCATTTCCCATGGGGCCCATGTTCAGAATGGGATCTTCAGCCATGTGGGGCTTAGGGATCTCAATCTTGGCTATGTTGCTTTCGTAGCGAGTAATATTGTCCTGCAACGATAAAAGCAGACGCTTGGCATGCTCGGGAGTTAAGATTATACGACTCTTTACCTTGGCTTTCTGCAAGCCTGGGAGCATGGTGGCAAAGTCGATTATAAATTCCGAAGTAGAGTGCGAAATGATAGCCAAATTCGAGTAGTTACCTTCGGCTATATTCTCTGCAAGCTCAATGTCGATGCCATGTTTTTGAAGTTCAGCCATAAGACAATGCGGTTTTAATGTTTTGTGCAAAATTACAGATTCTGGTGCGAGGTTGTTTTCTATGGAAGTTAAAGTTTTCCATAAATTATTAACAAAAACCTTGTGGGATGGTGCTTGTTGCAACAATCGTGCAGTAAATATATCCTTGCTATATGATTTGGTATAGGATGAGGGAGTATTAATTCCCAATAAAATTCAAAACAAAGCCTTAATATTCCATATTAAATTTCTAACTTTGTGGCGGAAAATGGTTTGATAATGATAGTAAGTACAATTGATATATTGCTTCGAGGTGTGGCAGTGGGGTTGGCATCGTCTATTACGGTGGGGCCTGTTGCCGTGTTGTGTATCCAGCGCACATTGAGCAAAAATCTTAAGTCGGGACTTGCTTCGGGAACGGGAGTTGCTGTTGCCGATATGCTTATGGCAATTATTGCCTATTTCTTCTATTCGATGCTTCAGGCGCAGATTGAGGAGTATAGTGCAATCTTGCAGGTCGTTGGAGGAATCTTTGTGGTTATTGTGGGAGTCTATATATTCTTCCAAAATCCTGTGCCACAAATTCGCCGCAATAGGGCAGGCAAGAGTAATCTATGGCAAGATTTTTCTTCGATGTTTGTCTTTACGCTTGCCAATTTTATTGTTGTTATTCCATATTTGCTGGCGTTTTTTGCCATGTTTAATGTGGGTTTTGAATCGAGCCAAAGCGATATGGCATCGTTGCTGCGCGGTGCCGTAACAATAGTTGGGTTCTTGGCCGGAGCTATGTCGTGGTGGATTATAGTTACTGTTAGCATCGACTATTTCCGTCGTCGTTTCCGTCCACGTCATATGTTGACGATAAATCATCTAGCAGGAGTCATTATTGGGGTTTTGGGTATATACACCATCCTCTCTACGTTTTTTAATATCTTACCAAAGTAATGGATAACAAGAAAAAGATAATTGTAGCTATCGACGGTTTTTCATCGTGTGGCAAGAGTACGTTTGCAAAGGCTATTGCAGCTAAGTTGGGATATATTTTTATCGATACAGGTGCTATGTATCGAGCTGTTACGCTCTATGCTCTCGAAAATGGAGCCATAGTGGATGGCGAGCTCAATCAAGAACTTCTAATTGGGTTGTTGCCTAAGATTGAGATTTCGTTTGCGTTCAATGCCGAGCGAGGAGCTAGCGATATTTATGTCAATGGCGAGTTAGCCGAGGATAAGATTCGTACTATCGAGGTCAGCAACTGTGTGAGCAAGGTGAGCCAAATTCGTCAAGTGCGTGAGAAGTTGGTTGCCCTGCAACAGCAGATGGGTCAGCACCGAGGAGTTGTGATGGATGGCCGCGATATAGCTACGGTAGTCTTTCCCGATGCCGAGTTGAAGCTCTTTATGACCGCCGATGCTCGCGTTCGTGCCGAGCGACGCTATGCCGAACTGAAGGCTAAGGGTGACGAGGTGACTTTCGACGAGGTGCTTGATAATGTCATTTCGCGTGACAATGCCGATGTTAATCGTGAGATTTCTCCTTTGCGTCGTGCCGATGATGCCATTGAGCTTGATAACAGTTACATGAGCGTCGAGGAGCAGATGGCGTGGTTTATGGAGCGTTATCAGCAAATCGTAGGGTAGTATGCGTGTAGAGATAGACCAAAATTCGGGATTCTGTTTTGGGGTGGTGCGAGCCATTTCCAAGGCCGAGGCTGCATTGCAGGAGTTGGGTGGCGAGGTCTATTCATTGGGCGATATTGTTCACAACCGCATGGAGGTGCAACGTCTGGAGTCGTTGGGTCTGCGTACCGTTACACATGAAGATATGCCGCAGCTTGCGGGTCGCGACCTCTTCATTCGAGCACATGGCGAGCCTCCCACTACATATCGTTGTGCCGAAGAGTTGGGTATCAGGGTCATTGATGCTACGTGTCCTGTTGTGGCTCAGTTGCAGCGCAAGGTCGTTGCGGCCTATGCGAAGATGCAGCAGGCGGGAGGGCAAGTGGTTATTTTGGGTAAGCGAGGCCATGCCGAAGTTGTCGGTTTGTCGGGACAGGTTAATGATAATGTGACAGTTGTGGAGAGTGAAGACGACTTAGCTCAGGTTGATTTTTCGCGTCCAATATTTTTCCTGTCGCAAACCACCCAGAGTGTAGCTCTGTTTTGGGAGTTAGCCGAGAAGATGAAATTGCGCCTCGAGGATGAGCATATGCTCACAGTTGATGATACCATCTGTCGTCGGGTGTCGAATCGAGAGAAGGCTTTGAGCGAGTTTGCTCAACGTTTCGATGTTGTGATATTTGTTTGCGGTAAGAAGTCGAGCAATGGAAAGGTGTTGTTTGATGTGTGCCATAGGGCAAATAGCCGAGCCTACAACATCGAGGAGGAGAGCGAACTTCAGCCCGAGTGGTTCGAGGGATGCCACAGTGCAGGTATTTGTGGTGCTACCTCTACCCCCACATGGCTTATGCAGCGTGTTGCGGAGGCTATTGAAAAGAGATTTATGTAATGTAATAATAGATTGGATATGAAGAATTTAGTTCGTTCGGTGAAATATTTGATAGCTTTCGTCGTTTTGTATTTGGGCGTAGTGTGGATTAGTGTGATGACCTCAAAGGGGTTCGACATAAGCATGTGGGACTACATTCTGGCAACACTTGCAACCTCCAAGGGTAAGGTTTTGGTTGCGGCTGTTTTGGTGCTGGCTGCTGCCTATCCTCGTTTTGGTTTTATAACACGTCGTGTTGAACGAGATTTCGAGCAGGAGCGCGACTATATCGAGCAGGTATTTGCTGGGGCAGGCTTTAGCCTTAAGCACAAGAGTGAAGGTTGTATGGTATTCCGTGCAAATAATATTTTCGACCGCCTGGTTATGCTCTTCGAGGATGAGATTCAGGTGAAGCAGGTGGGCCAGGAGATTGAGATTAGTGGTATTCGTCGTGGCGTGGCACGAGTGCTCTATCGTATGTAAAGAATGTTAAGATTTCGAGGAATGAGAAAATTTGTGAAATATGTGTTACCCCTCGTTGTGGTTGTTGTCGTGACGGGTGTTTGGGCTACGCGTGATGATATGGGCCTTGGTCGTAATATGGAGATTATGGTCAATATGATGCGCGAACTCTCATTGCAATATGTCGATGAGGTTAAGCCCGACAGGTTGATGAGTGACGGTGCGTTAGGTATGGTGCGAAACCTTGACCCCTATACCCAATATATGTCGGAGGAGGAGATGAACGACTTTGAACTTATGGCGACGGGTAAGTATGGTGGTATAGGTGCAACTATCCGCATGAAACGTGATAGTAGCGGTGTGGTTATTGCACAGCCCTACAAAGGCTCTCCTTCCGATTTGGCCGGTTTGAAAATCGGTGATAAGTTTATCCGTATCGATGGCGAGGATGTCACCAAGTGTACCACGGCCGAGATATCGTCGAAACTCAAGGGTACTCCAGGTACTAAAGTTAAACTTGCTGTGCAGCGTCTGCTCTCGGGTAAGGTTGAGGAGATGGAGGTTACTCGAGCACGTATTGCTATCCCAGGCGTTCCTTACGCTGGTTTTGTTGAGGATGGTATTGCCTACATACGTCATGCCGATTTTACCGACGGATGCTATGATGAGATGCGAGCTATGGTTGAGAAGTTGCGTCTTGAGCAACCTATCAAGGGTGTGGTTCTTGACTATCGTGATAATGGAGGTGGAAGTGTAAGTGAGGCTGTGAAGATTCTCTCGATGTTTGTGCCTAAGGGTAGTCGTGTGCTTACCATGAAGGGGCGTTCGCAGCAGTCGGAGCGTGAGTATCGCACCGAGGCAATGCCTGTGTTGGGTGATGTTCCCGTGGTGGCTCTCATTAGTGGTTCGTCGGCTTCGGCTTCCGAGATAGTGTGTGGAGCTATGCAGGATATGGATCGAGCTGTGCTTATGGGACAGCGCTCTTATGGTAAGGGCTTGGTGCAGTCGGTTGTGCCTGTGGGATACAATGCCTATCTTAAGCTTACTACCGCAAAGTATTACATCCCTTCGGGACGATGTGTTCAGCGCATAAGCTATACCCATCACGATGACACCAAGGATGTGGTTATTCCCGATTCACTTATCAACGAGTTTAAAACAAAGAATGGTCGCAAGGTTTATGATGGTAAGGGTCTGATGCCAGATGTGAAGCTTGAGTCGGAGTATATCTCTACGTTTGCCATTTTGCTCTATAACTTGGGATTTATTGAGGACTTCCTCGATGATTATATGCGTCGTAATCCAAACCTGCAGGTTGACAATAAGACATTCTCGATTACCGATGCCGACTATGAGGATTTTGTTAATTTCATGGCGGACAAGGATGTCCCTTATCAGTCGCGTACGCGTGATGCTTTGGAACTTCTGAAAAAGACATCGAAGGAGGAGCGCTATGATGATGCTTTTATCGAGGATTTGAATCAGATTGAGTCGAAACTCAAGGATCAGAAGATTGATAATCTTCGTAATTACCGTGCCGAGATTGAGGATTTGATTAATAGCGATGTGATATTGCGTCACAACTACTACGAAGGTGTGGTCGAGTATAACCTGCGTTCGGATAGTGCTGTAATCAAGGCTGTGGAGTTGTTACGCGACCCAGAGCGATATAATAAGATACTCAACGAGCAAGATACACAACGTAATTAATATTTCGCGATGAAGTTCTGGCGCCCCATAAAGATATCGTTCCGTAGTCGTATGTCGATTCTTGTAATTGGCATAGCGTTGGCTACGCTATCGCTCATCTACAACTACCGCCTGGCCGATGTGCTTAGGCAGAAGGAGCAGAACGACGTTACGTTGTGGGTGGCAGCCATGGAGCGTGTGAGTCATGATGCATTTGGAAATTATCATACCGACCCGTTGATTTCGCATATTGTCAGCACGCAAAACAATATTCCGTTCATTGTTACAGATGAAAATCTGTCGCTCATTGTCAGCAATCGCATTAGCGAAGATGTGTTGCGTGATCCCGTTAAGTTCCGTCGTAAACTCGATGAACTTACCGAGCAAAATACCCCTCGCACGGTGCGTATGATGTGGTCGCATGGGCATAGCCATATAATTTTTTATGGGCGTTCTCAACTTTTGACGGCGCTCTACTATTTCCCCTATGCTCAGTGGCTTATTATTGCCATATTTATCATTTTTGCACTCATAGCGTTGCAATCAACCAAGCAGGATGAGCAAAACCGCGTGTGGATAGGATTAGCAAAGGAGACTGCCCACCAATTGGGTACACCTACCTCGTCGCTTTTGGGGTGGATTGAATATCTACGCACGCAGGAGGTTGATATGACGGTGGTTGATGAGATGAACAAAGACCTCACTCATCTGATGAAGATTGTTGATAGATTCTCGAAGATTGGTTCCGAGGCTGTACTTACGCCAACGAGTGTAAATGAGGTTGTGGGCGATACGGTTATGTATTTTCGCAAACGTGTGCCACGCAATGTGACACTATCGTACAATGGCTTGGCCATGGCTCCTGTGCGGGCAAATATGAATGTTGCGTTGTTTGAGTGGGTTATCGAGAACTTACTCAAGAATGCCCTCGATGCCATGCAAGGTAAGGGTGAGATTGATGTTTGCCTATGGTCGAATGAGCGTTCGGTGGTCATAGATGTCAGCGACACGGGTAAGGGTATCGCTAAAGGTAATTGGAAGCGGATATTCGAGCCAGGTTTTACCACCAAAACCCGCGGTTGGGGTTTGGGCTTGTCGCTCTCGCGTCGTATAGTTGAGGATTACCATCATGGCAAGATTGCCGTTGTGAAGTCCGAGGTAGGGCATGGTACAACCTTTAGAATTGAATTAAGAAGAGTTGAGGAGTGATGATTGAGCAGATGAAAGATACACTCCAATCCTCGGGATTGGACACACTCTCGGAGCGAGCGCTGCGTCGTCTGACTGATGGTTGGACGGGGCCGCTAAGTCCTGCCGATACTTTGCTCGATGCCTCCTCGCAGACTCAGGCAGCCTCGACAGCAACCTTTCATAGTATTGTTGAGCGTTGGCGTCTGTCGCGTGAGTTGTATCACGAGTCGGCGGTAGAAGATATTGTTGGCCACGTATCATCTTATGCCGATGGTGTTGTGCCTGTATCCGAGGCTCCGATGGAAGCTGTTGCAGATGTCGAGCAGATGTTGTTGTCAATCACCGAGTCGGGGTTGGGTAGGTGGATGCCGTTACTGTATAATCTTTTGGTGGTGGTTGCTGCTATAACCTACATTTATTGTATATATCGATATTTTGATGATATAGTAGTGCTCTTCCAATCGGCATTTAGGCGTCAGGTAGTCTCTACCGATAGGGCCGAGGAGCGTCGTCACAGTGATATATTTTATGGCTCGTTGGGCAAACTCTTTATGTTGGGAGTTGGCTTTGTGGGGCTTATAGCCTCGTTGGCAGTGTGGCGAGCCGAGAGTACACTCAGTTCATTGCAACTCTTCTATCTGCCCTTTGTGGCGGTGGCGACGTATGTCGTTATTCTTTTTGTTCAGTATGTGCTGATGTTCGTCATTGGGTTTGTTACCCATTCAAAGTATGAGGTTTCGGTGCTTATGCGCATACGCCTTATCTATTTTGTGATGGCGGTGGTTTTGGTAGCACCAATTCTATTAATATCACAAATGGACATGGGCGGAAGTGCCCACATATGGCTTAAAATAGGATTTATAGCAGCTTTGCTGGCTTCTGTTTTGTTTATTCGTGAGAGTGTTGCATTCTTTATTTCAAAAAAAGTTTCGATTTTGCATTGGATTTTGTACCTTTGCGCCGTCGAAATCTTACCCTTTACACTTTTGTGGCAGGGAGTGATAAGACTTGCGTGAGATTGTAATTAAAAAATGGAAATGGTAAAAAGAGTTTTGGTGTCGCAACCTCGTCCTGCGGTGATTGAGAAATCGCCATTTCACGAGTTATCGACAAAGTATAACGTTGAAGTAGATTATAAGCCCCTGATTCGTGTTGTGGGCGTTAGTTTGAAGGAGTTCCGTTCTCAGCGTATTGAAATACTTGACCATACGGCGGTGATTTTCACCTCACGTACTACGGTAGATAGTTTCTTCAAGGTGTGCGAGGAGGCTCGTATCACAATTCCTGAGACTATGAAATATATCTGTAATACCGAAGCCGTTGCGCTCTACTTGCAGAAGTATATAGTCTATCGCAAACGAAAAATATCATTTGCTGACGGCACTTTCACCTCTTTGTTGGAGCTCATCATCAAGCATAAGAGCGAGCGATTCCTGTTGGCACTCAGTGAGCCTCATAAGCCAGAATTGCCTGAGACCCTCACCAAGCTCAAGATTGATTACGACCCTGTGATATTGGCAAAGACCGTAGCTGCCGATATGGAGGGTGTGAAGCCTGCGGATTACGACCTGATGGCTCTCTATTCGCCTTCGGATGTGAAGAGTGTGATGGATAACTTCAAGTTGGAGGAGTTGCCTATAATATCTACTTTCGGTGAGGCAACCTTGCGTGCAGCGTTGGAAGTGGGTATGAAGGTTAAGGCATCGGCGCCATCTCCTGAAGCTCCTTCGATGGCTAAGGCTATTGACCTCTACATTAGTAAGGTGAAGCGTGGCGAGGATGTTGCCGAGGTTGAGATTCATACCGACGAGGCTAAGGAGGAGTTTATTCGTACTCAGCAGACCAAGCTTGCTAAGAAGAGCCGAGCTCGCGTTGCTGTGGCAAAATAATATTTCACTATGTCGGATTTAAAGTTGCCCCGAAGTGAGCGACTAAGGTCGCTTAAGGCTATTCGCCGCATGTTTGGCGAAGGTAAGGGGGGCTTTGTTTATCCATTCCGATATGTCTATTATAAACATGCGCAAGGAGCTGAGGAAGAGTCTGTCGAGGTGATGTTTTCGGTGCCTAAGAAGTTTCACAAGCGTGCGAATAAACGCAATCTGTTGAAGCGTCGTACAAGGGAGGCTTTTCGTCAATCCGAGGCACGTGAGACGTTGCGTACTTTATCAGAACAGAAGTCGGTGGGAATAGACCTCGCGTTTGTTTATTCTACCAAGGAGATTCATTCATATAAAACTATAACTCATGCTGTGCAACGAATTCTGGAGCAAGTGTGCGATAATATTTAAAAAGGTAGCTGTGCTACCTTTTATTGTATTGGTGAGATTTTATCAGCTGTGCATCTCGCCCCTAACCCCTGCGGCGTGTCGTTTTACTCCCACCTGCTCGCAGTATGCACTTCAGGCATTACGCAAGTATGGCCCTATCAAAGGCTGCTGGCTTGCCGCAAAGCGTATTCTGCGCTGTCATCCATGGGGTGGCAGTGGTTACGACCCTGTGCCTTAAATGGCGATGAAAGAGAAAATTCTACTATTGAATAAAACCTTAAACCTTAAATACTATGATACAAACTTTACAGCCCAAGCAACGCATCTCGTCGATTGATGCTTTGCGAGGATTTTCGTTGATTGGCATTGTGCTGCTGCATTGTATGGAGCACTTCGACCTCACCTCTTATCCCGAATATACTTCGCACCTGATGCAGAAGATTGATACCTTGGTTTATGATGTTATCCGCTTCTTTGTGCAGGGTAAGTCATACGCTATCTTCTCGATGCTCTTTGGTTTGAGTTTTTTTATTCAGATGGATAATCAGGCCGACAAGGGTGTTGATTTTCGCTTGCGCTTTTTGTGGCGCATGGCACTGTTGTTCGTGTTGGGATATGTGAATGGTTTGATGTATATGGGCGAGTTTTTCGTTGTCTATGCTGTTCTGGGCTGTGTTATGGTGCTACTGTGGCGTGTGCCGACAAAAATATTGCTGGCGTTGGCTCTGTTGCTCTTCTTGCAGATTCCCGAGTGGGTGTCGCTGGGCAAGGTGCTGATGGGTGGAGCTCCAAACGAACGTAGCGAGATGGCAAAGTATATGGGCTCGTTGTATGTCGAGTGCGCCGATATTTTTGCTAATCAGGGCTTCTGGGATATGATTCGATTCAACCTCTGGAAGGGGCAGTTGGCGAAGTGCTTGTGGGTTATTGCTGTGGCTCGCTATCTGCAACTTATCGGTTTGTTTATCATCGGAATGCTTATTGGTCGCCAGGGTATTCATCGTAGCGAGGAGAATATGGTTAAGTGGAGCAGGAAGGCTTTGCCTTGGGCTTTGGGTGTATTCGCCGTATTCTATGGTGCATCGTTGTTGTTGCCTACATTAGGTATGGAGGGCTTTGCTCTAGGCCGAGCGCGTATGTTGCTTCGCAACTATGCTAATTTGGGTCAGATGATATTCTATGTTGCGGGCTTGACTCTGCTCTACTATAAGAGCAAGGGTTGGCGTAAAGTGTTGGATAAGCTGGCTCCTGTGGGCAGGATGAGCGTAACGAACTATATGGTGCAGTCGGCTTTAGGTGTTGTTATTTTCTATGGCTTTGGACTCAACCTTGCAATGACGGCGACCTTTGCCGAGTGTGCTGTGGCGGGCGTCGTGATTTGTGTGGCGCAGATTATCTTCAGCAACTGGTGGATGAAGCGTTACTACTATGGCCCTGTGGAGTGGGTGTGGCGCGCAGCTACATGGCTGAAGCGAGTGCCGCTGAGAAGGTAGGAATTAAATCAGGGCGCTAAGTGCGGTGCCGATTAATATATAATTATTAAGGAAAACGCCTGCTCGATAATTCGGGCAGGCGTAAATTCTTAATAGGGTAAATCATAATAACCCAATCTTAACACGTTGTTTCACTTTCCAAGCTGAAGAGCTCTCTGAGGTAGCAGTCGATGTAGAATAGCTCGGCATCGTCGCATATCACAGCACTATGTAACAATCGCTCTTCGTCGGCAAGTAAATCAGAAGATAAATTAATGTCCACATTCTCCATAGGCAATTCTGTTTTGATAACAAAACGCCATCTGTTGCTGGTTTATTGTGCAGTAAGCAGAAAAATATGGATATAATTTACAATTATCTCCTCGCGGAGCTATTTCTTCTTTTTGTCAATCATCATTTCGTAATAGGCCTTTGCCTCAATCATGGCACAAGCACTTGTCTGAGCATTGAGGTCGCAGAACTTATTACCTGCCCAAGCCCAATTACCACTATAATGGTAATCTTCGCCTGTACCCTTGGTATTAAGCACAGTGGCGTTATTGTTGAAGAACTTAACATAGCGCTGACGCTCGGAACCTGTCAAATCCTCTTCAAGTATCAACTTTACGAAATAGCGTACAAACACAGCCTTGAATAGAGCACCATCACCGCCAGCACCTTCATCCTTGAGGATGTTGTTATCCTTATCTATAAGGTTGGTGATGCACCAATTGGCAGCAAGCGTTGCCTGCTCGAGGTAGAATTCCTCACCGGTGATGTTATATAGCTCGTGAGCCATACCCATGTAAGTACCCTGATTATAAGTAAAGAACCAATCCCTTCTTTCGCCTGTTTCGTGGTTGGTGATGTGGTCATACACTCTGCCATCGGGTCCCACAAGTTTAGCTGTTTGCCATTCGAAAATCTTCTTTGCCCACTCCAGGTCCTCGGCCTTCTTGCCGTGGAGCTGATAGAGGCGTGCCGCGATGATGCCCGCAGGACCATTCGAGCATGAGTTCTTGCTCTGGGGCTCGCTCTGCTTCCATGATATGCCACCACCCGAATACTGCTCGTTCCAGTTACGCTTGATAACGTTCCATAAATCTCTGGCAGTGTTTATGTATTTACTATCACCCGAGTACTCATATAGGCGAATCATCGTCAAGCATATCCACTCCATATCATCGACGAAGTCGTTGTAGTAGCTGCCACCACTCTTCTGCTTCACACCCACATACCATGCGTCGAAGTATGATTTCCATGCCTTATCCTTAGTACGTGCATAGGCGTCGATAACGATATCCATGGCGTGAGCCTGTGGCCAGTAACCCCAATCATCTTGGGGTGTATCCTGATTCATAATGTTGTTAAAGTACTTTCGATCTTTGTTCCAGAAGTGTTTTACAAAGGCAATGGTGCTCTTGTTTGCCTCCTTAGTCCAATACTCTAACTCTTCGTTTACCTCAACCTCGGGCTGTTCAGGCTCTTCGGGTTTCTGCTCAGGCTCCTCACCAGAAGAACAGGCATAAAGACTACATGTTAAAAATGCAAAAAGAATGTAAAAAAGAAAACGTTTCATAGTAGTTTAAGGTTTAATAAAGACAAAGCTAACAATTTTGTCGGTAAAATCCAAAATTGTTAGCTTATTTATTAGGTTTCACCCCGTTAGCTCAGCACAATATCGTTCTCCTTAATCATCTTTCTAAGGTTGATAAGAGCATAGCGCATACGTCCCAAGGCAGTGTTGATGCTCACCTCGGTCTGGTCGGCTATCTCCTGGAAGCTAAGGCCCGAGTAGTAACGAAGCATAACCACCTCGCGCTGCTCCTCAGGCAGATGGTTCACCAAGCGGCGGATGTCGGCTGCTATCTGCTCTGAAATCATCTTGTCCTCGACAGTTGAGTCGGCAAAGCGCAGTGTACCCAGGACGTTATAGCCAGCATCCGATTCGTTCACAGTCTTCGAGCTCTTCTGCGAACGGAAATAGTCTATCACTTGATTGTGCGCAATGCGCAGGACCCACGATAGGAACTTACCTGTGTCGGCATAACGACCCTCGTCAATCACGCGAACAACCTTAATCAAGGTATTCTGAAGGATGTCATCAGCCAAGTCGCGATCTTTGACCATCATACGAATGTAGTCGCGGACGCGATTAGAATGTCTATCTATGAGTTGTGATATAGCACCACGGTCACCTGAAAGATATCGATTAAGCAATACCTGGTCACTTAATACCTGTGAGTTCATACTCTTTCCTCCTTTTAATTTACGCCTGGTAAGCTCAGTCTCAACATGCAGAAAGTCTGCAACAGAGAACAAACATGCCACCTGGCAAAGGTTAATAAATGTTCAAAAAGAGTAGAATTTCTTCTATAGGCACCTGGTTTTAAGAGTTAATTAATAATGTTTTCTGAGCGCAAGATACGCACAAAAAAGTGTATTTGCAAATTTTTATTCTCTTTTCGAAACTACCATATTCTTCTGAAGTAGCAAGTTCCATGCCATGAAACGCCCTGAAGCAGGGGTGAAGTGACTTAAATGAGGAGGTGAATTTTTCTCTGTTTTAGAGACCTGTTTTAGAATTGGAAGTAGATAAATGGCTGAATGTCGCTCGACTTAACCTGCATGACGCACCACGCCGTAAGTACCAACATAGCCACCTGCCACCAGAATGAGGCTCCACCCACCTTGCGCATCAAATCATGGTCAATCTTCTCGGGTATGAAGTGCATGAAGTAGCCCAACGCGATGAGCCCGATGACAAATTTATAACCCTCAACAACCTGAGGGATGATGTTCACGTTGAAGTTATTGGCAATCTGATAGAGCATGACCTGCACCGTCTGCATATCCTCGGCACGGAACAATAGCCAGCCCAGGCAGACCACGTTGAAGGTTAAAAACCACCCCAAAATTCTAAACAAAGGGTTCATATCCTCGCCCTTGGCCTTTGCCCAAGGCACTATGGCGAGCCACATCTTATGCAACGCCAGCGCCACGCCATGCAACGCACCCCACAGCACAAACCTCACAGCCGCACCATGCCACAGACCACCCAGCACCATCGTCAGCAGCAGGTTGATATAGGTACGCACCTTACCCTTACGGTTGCCGCCAAGCGAGATGTAGAGGTAGTCGCGCAACCAACTCGACAAGGATATATGCCACCTGCGCCAGAATTCGGTGATGGTGGCCGACTTATATGGGGCATCGAAGTTCTTGGGGAAGCTGAAGCCCATGAGCAGGGCTATGCCTATTGCCATATCGGAGTAGCCCGAGAAGTCGCAGTAGATTTGCAGTGCATAGCCATATATTCCCAGCAAGCACTCAAAGCCCGAATACAATGCAGGCTCGTCGAAGATTCTATCGACGAAGTTCAACGATATATAGTCCGAGATAATGGCTTTCTTTATAAGACCTATAATTATAAGCCCCACGGCACGTCCGAACATCGTCTCGCTAACCTCAACAGGTTTGCGTATCTGTGGTATGAAATCCTTTGCCCTGACGATAGGGCCCGCCACAAGCTGAGGGAAGAACGATAGGTAGAAGATATAGTCAATCCATCGCTCGAGTGGCTTTATCTCGCCTCGATAGATGTCAATAGTGTAGCTCATCGACTGAAAGACGAAGAACGAGATACCCACGGGCAAGAATATATTCTGGAAGTCGAGGAAGCCCGTCCCCACTAAATTGTTGGCTATGTCGATGAAAAAGTTGGTATATTTGAAATAACCCAACATGCCCAAATTTATAACCACCGAAGCTGCCACCCAGCGTCGCTTCATCTTCTTATCATCGGTGCGGACAATAGCATGGGCTATAAGGTAGTCGCTCACAGCGGCAAAGGCCAGCAGCAGAAAATAGATTCCACTCGACTTATAGTAGAAAAAGAGCGAGAATGCTACCACATAGAGTATGCGAAGCGTAGTGGTGCGACGCAACAGCAGATACACCGATAAAAACGCCACAAACAAAAAGAGAAAAAGCCCACTGTTGAATATCAGCGGAGCCGAGCTGTCATAGCTTAGTAACTCTTTTATGCGTGGAAGTAAATCTAAAATCTGTTGCATCACTATCTGCACTATAATGTTCCATCCAAGAGGCTATCCTGCAATGAAACTATCTTCTCTGCAGTAATCTTGTTTATTGGGTCTATCTCTAAAGGTTTGCTAAGCACGGGAGAGCTCTTTTCAATACGCTCGTGTAGCGATGCACAATAGAGTTCGGCACCCTTCAAGAGCGAGTAATATAACTCACGAGCTATGCGAGCACCTCCGGCATAATTTATGTGGGTGTAGTCCTTACCCGCCCAACCATTAGCCACAAAAGTCTCCATGCCGCCCAAACGTTGCATGGTTGCATAGGTATCCCAAAACGCTGCGCCACAATTCTCGGCAGCGGTACGTTGCCAGCGGGTGAGATGCTCGGCTGCTATCATCGGGGTTATGCCATTCTCATCCTTTTGCGAACGGTCGCTCACACCCATAACTAGCACCGCTGCTCCGGGGAAGCAACTCTCCACGTAGTGAATCATCTTCTCGACCTGCTGGGCATAGAGCGAATAGTTTGTGCGGTCGGCCTGCATGATATTAAGACCATATTGCAGAATCACAAGGTCATAGCTGCGCATGGTGTTGATTTGAGCATTCACCGCAGCGTTGCTCCAGAACATGGCCTGGCCATTGTTACTACGCACCGAGAGGTTATCCACTACCACACCTTTCACATCTTCGAACTCAGCACCTATGCCTGTAAATCCTGCGGCACCACTGTCGATACGCATCTCCAGCGAAGAGATATTTTCGCTTTCGACAACTATTTGTCTCACATGCTCACCAGCTTCAAACGAGAACTTTCGCTCTTCTTCCTGGTCCAGTTTCACACTCACCGTGGCATCTTCACGGCAGATGAAGAGCAAGCGTGCGCGACGACACTCGTCGGCATGACGACGCTTCTGGGTCATCTCCCAATGAGTAGAGGCTCCTTGCGATGCCTTTGCAACCCAACCCGACACGAAAAAATCCTGGACATAGGGTTCGGGGGTTGACTTGCGTTGCATGATGTTGTAGGGGGTCCACCCCTTCGAGGTGGTCTTGATAGTTTGGCGGAAGCCTGTGAAGGGTGAAGCTATGGGGGCATAACCTACACCACCTCCCGAGAATGTATCTTGCAGAAGTTCGCGCAGGTCGGCCGTTAGGATGTCGCCCTCGACAAATGAATCACCCATGAAAGCTATTCTCACCTGCTCCTTGCCCGATAGCAACTTCTCGTAAAGGCGTTCCATGGCCGATTGTTCAGTTTGGGCAAACTCCTCGATAGCTGTGATTTTTCCATCGGCTGGAAGTATTGACGTGAAATCAGCCACGGGGAGTTCTTCGATTGAAGGCAGGTTGTCGGGCGATGTAATATATTCGCCTCCTGAAGGTTGCTCTTCGAAGATGCCCTCCCACGACGCAGATGTGGCCATCCCCGTAGGCGAAACCGTTTGGGTAGTTTGCTCTACAGTCTGAGCCACCTTCTCCAAATCGACCTCGAACTCCTCGATATCAATTTCGGGAGCAAGCTCAGCCACAGATTCTTCGGATTGTGGTTTCTTCACATCAATAAGGTCGGATATTACACTTGCACGACGCAGTGACAACCCTCCTGCTTCGATAGGAGGGACGAAACTCAGGACAATCAACACAACAAGCGTCGATGCCAAAATCTGCCAACCACGCAGAGCAAAATCTTTCTTGGGATTAGTCATTTCTACGAGAAACCATTGCTACATAATAAAGGACTGTGGCTATGGCACTTAATGCTGCCACCAGATATGTGCGAGCAGCCCAGCGTAACGATTCACGCGCTTGCTCAAGTTGCACGCCTTGCAAAGTGCGGCTCGAGGAGAGCCATGCCAAAGCACGCTCCGAGGCGTTATACTCGACAGGGAGGGTTACGATTGAAAAAACTGCCGACATGGCAATCATGGCGATACCTATCCAACACACCGCAGTGCCCAATCCCGAAGCCATCATAGCAATGCCTGCTATGATAACCCACGTGGCCATGCGTGACGAGAAGTTCACTACAGGTACCAACGCCGAGCGCATGACAAGAGGCGCATAACCTTGAGCATGTTGTATGGCATGACCACACTCATGGCATGCCACTGCTGCTGCCGCAATACTACGCGACGAATAGACGCTGTCGCTGAGATTAACCGTCATGGTTGAAGGGTTGAAGTGGTCGGTTAGCTGGCCAGCGACGTGTGTAATTTTTACATTGTGAACATTATTGTCACGCAACATCATGGCTGCAACCTCGGCACCCGTGAGCATCCCAGGAAATGGGACTTGAGAGTATTTTGCAAAAACTGCCTGCAGACGCGCCTGCACAATCCATCCCAATATACCTATAACACCCATCAATATGAGCGAACCTCCTTGCGATATTCCTAATGAGCCAGTCTGTACTCCATAATCTTGAGCTGCTTGCAATAAATCTAACATAGTTGTACGTTTTAGTTAATGTTTAATGGTGGAAATATAACGTTTAGAGCCTTTCGCAAGTATGCCTTTAGGTCATAAAAAACCTGAAAAGGCTACCTCTGCACCATTAATTATGCAAAAGTAAGAAAATTTTGCATAACTTTGTAGTGATTTTTATTAAAATAGTGTAATCGGCTTCCGCCGTTTGATTTTCGAACGAATTAACCGATATTGCTACAGTGGAGTAGAGAATGAGGAATTTGGAGTATATACTTGCCCGCCGCAGCCAATCCGAGGCTGGAGCAGAGCGCGGAGCTATAATGATGCGCATAGCGGCCATCACCGTAGCCCTGGGTTTGGCGGTAATGATTCTCACTCTGGCAGTTTTTATGGGTTTTCGTAGTGAGATTTCGAGTGATTTCCGTGGTTTTGCCTCCGATATAGCTGTAATTGATGTGGCAGGATTTGGTCGTGGTGAAACTCAAGTGATTGAGGCTGACTCACTATTTGTGCAGCAGGTTGCAGAGCTCGGCGATGTGTCTTCCATAGCAGAGTATGGCATGGTGGGGGTAATGATTAAGAGTGGGGATAATGTCGTGGGCTTGCAGTTAAAGGGCATAGGCGAGGATTACCCCTTGCAGTGGTGGACGGAGAAGATTGTTGAAGGCTCGTTGCCCGATGTGGCTGCCGACTCGCGGTCGAAGCAGTTGTTTATCTCGCAGGCCTCGGCTAGCAGTTTAGAGGTTGGCGTAGGTGATAAAATCGAGTTACTCTACTTGGATTCAGAAACAAAACCGCGCCGGGATAGTTTCCGTATTGCAGGCATCTACTCGACAGGCATGGAGGAGATGGATCGAACGCTGGCATTGGCAGATGTGCGCGATGTGAGGCGTTTGGCCGGATGGGCAGATACCCAGATTACGGGTTATGATGTGATGTTGCGTCAGGCCGATGATGCCGAGCAGGTAGCCTCCACTATCGAGGAGATGATTCAGAATCTGCCCGACCAGAGTGGTGTGGTTACGGCTATAGCTGCAACTACCCAAATGCGCTATCCTGTGGTGTTTGATTGGTTGAAGGCTCACGTCATTATTGCGCAGGCAGTCATAATAATCATGATGGTAGTTCTGCTATTCAACATGGCGGCAGCAATGCTCATCATGGTCTTCGACCGCATAGGCATGATAGGTATATTGAAGGCTCAGGGCATGCGCAATGCGGCCATACGACGAATATTTCTCTACCGAGCAGCTCTGCTCTTTTTGAAAGGTGCTGTGTGGGGAAATGTTGTGGGATTGACCCTTGTGGCCATACAAGCGTTATGGCACCCCATAAAACTCGATCCCAATGGATATATGTTATCGCATCTGCCCGTAAGTTGGGACGTTTGGTGGTGGGTGGCGTTAAATGTGGCGACATTGATAGCTACGGTGGTAGTGATGGTGCTACCTTCGGCAATGGTTGCTCGTATTAAGCCCGAGCAGTCGTTGAAATACAAATTGTAAAACAAATTAGGAATGAAACCTTACAATACCGAGAAGAGCAAGAAGGATGAGGTAAGAAGGATGTTTGATAACATCGCTCCAACCTACGATAAGCTAAACCACATGCTTTCGTTGTCGATTGACAAGATATGGCGCAGGCGTGTGGTGCGTGTGGTGCGCCGTATGAAACCAGAGCGAATCATGGACCTGGCGACAGGTACAGGCGACCTTGCCATAAAAATGGCAAAGCGCATCCCCAAGGCTCGTATCATGGGTGTTGATTTGTCGGAGAACATGCTCGCCATAGCGGCTGACAAGGTTCGCCGACTGGGTTTGGACGATAAGATTGCACTCTATCAGGGTGATGCCGAGCAGTTGGATATAGCCGATGGCGTATTGGATGTGGTTACGGTAGCTTTCGGAGTGCGTAACTTCGGTAATATCGAAAAGGGACTGAGCGAAATATGGCGTTCGTTGCGTAGCGGAGGACACATCGTAATTTTAGAGTTCTCGACGCCTCGCAATTGGTTGGTTAGAAAGGTTTACCAATTCTACTCACAGCATGTGATGAAGCCCGTAGGAGGTTTTGTATCGAAGGATAGAAAGGCGTATGATTACCTGCCCGACTCGATAGTTGAGTTCTCCTCACCCTCCGAGGTGCTTGCCTTGATGGAGAAGGTAGGATTCAAGGAGCCACGTCGTCGTAGCCAGAGCTTCGGTATAGCGCAGATTTACATAGCTCAGAAGCCATGAAGCGGTTGTTGATAATAACTTTGTTGTTCTTGGCATCGTGTGGTAGTGGCAATAAAAACTACTTCAACATCGAGAACGTTGAGGTCACGGAGGTTGTAGGTGAGGAGTATCCCTCGGCAGCGGTGCTAAATATTACGCTCAACAGTTCAATCGGAGAGTTTACTCTCAAATCTTCTCGCCTGCGTTTTGGCGTAGAGGGTAGGCGTCAAGTGGTGGTGACTTTTACCGATAAGGTTAAGTTCAGGCGAGGATGGCAAATAGTGACAGTGCCTATAAAAATTAGCGTAGTGCATAACTCGCTGACTGTAAAGTTGCAGGAGGCATTGGCGCAGCACGAGAGTCGAGCTATTGAGGTCGATGGTGAAATTAAAATACGTCGAGGCTTATTCTCGAAGCGTGAGACTTTGTCACCAACCACACTTGATGAATTACTCACCAAGGAGCAAATGGAGCTGGTGTGGAGTATGATTGATGAAAATAGGAAATAGAGAGAAATATGAAAAAACTTATTCTAACAATTGTTTTACTTGGTGTGGCAATGCTTACATCGGCGCAGAATGTCGCAGCAGTTAAGGAGCGTTTGGCAGCGGGCGCAAATGCCGTTACAGTCACCGAGAAGGGTGATGTTGAGCAAACCGTGCGCAGTGTCGAGGCTCGCCCAAAGCGTACAAAGGTAAATGGCTATACAATCCTCATTCTATCGGATAACAGTCAAACAGCACGCGAGAATGCCAATAAAGCTAAGCAGACTTTCGAGGAGAACTTCCCCGATGTGAAGGTCGAGATGTACTACCAGAGCCCCTCGTTCTACGTGGCGGCTGGCAGATACCTGACTAAGGAGGAGGCTATTCTTGAACTGTGGCGTTTTCGTACGGTCTTTCCCAAGGCTATTATCCAAAGCCGCGAGGTGGATATTTCGGAATTTATTATACGTCCCGAGTTGGAGGTCGTAGAGCCCGAGTTGGAGGATGAATAGTGCGCATTTAAAATTGAAACAGTTTAATTATGGACTACATATTATTAGTTATAGGGTTGGCGCTCATAACCTATTGTGCCGACCTACTTACGAAAGGTTGCGTAGGCATGGCTGCACGTTTTTGTGTGCCTGAATTCATCATAGGTCTTACGGTGATGGCTGTGGGTACGTCGATGCCTGAGCTTACGGTGAGTTTTATGTCGGCTCTGAAGGGTAGCTCGTCAATGGCTATCGGAAACGTAACGGGTTCAAATATTTTTAACACCCTCGTCATCCTGGGTATCTGTGCTATGGTGCATCCAATAGTTATCTCGAAGGAGAACGTCCGTCGTGATATCCCAATCTGTATTGGAGTGTCACTGCTGTTGTGGATAGCTACTGCCGACCGCTTATTGGGCATCTCTGATACCGACACAATAAACCGTGTGGAGGGCATAATTCTTTTCCTGTTGTATGTTGTAACTATCATTTACTCTATCCGCACAGGCAAGAAAGAGGCGGCAGCGGCCGAGCCTGAGAACAACGAACCGCAGATGGGTTGGGTGAAGATTATAGGTTTTATCATCATAGGTCTTGCTGGCCTTATATGGGGTGGCAACATGTGTTTGAACTCAGCTACATCGATTGCACGTGCATGGGGTGTGAGCGAGGCTATTATTGCCGTTACAATCATCGCTGCCGGCACATCGCTGCCCGAGCTGGCGTCGAGCCTCTCGGCTATCGTGAGCAAGAAGCCATCGTTGGCGATGGGTAACATACTCGGTTCGAACGTGGCAAATATCTTGCTTATTTTGGGTGCGAGTGCTTCTGTTAAACCTCTGACTATGGGTGATATCACTCAACTTGACTTGGGTATGGTCGTAGGCTCGGCTATAATACTGCTACTCTCGGCTCTGCTGATGGGCAAACGTAAGATTACCCGTCTGGAGGGTGCTCTTTTCTTCCTTGCCTACGTAGCATATGTAATTACAATATTGAAGTAATATAGATTTAAATTAACAACTTATATGACCTATACTTTCGACCACAATCTATTTCTGTGGCTTAACTTCGACGGCGGAGAGTTCTTCGATAGCTTGATGCTAGCAGCTTCAAATCCCTTGGCCTGGTCGTGGCTCTATGTGATTATCTTCTACTTTGTGTGGCGTAACGCCGGCTGGAAAGGTTTGGCTATGTTTGTCATTATTGCAGGTTTGGCTCTCGGGTTGTCGGATTTGATTGCCGGTATATTTAAACATTCGGGGCCACTCAAACATCTGTGGGCATCGTTCCCTGCGCGTTTGCGCCCTATGCATACACCTGAGTTGCAAAATATGATTCACTTCATCACGCGCGGTGGTAAGTATGGCACTGTGTCGGCTCATGCTGCCACAACGATAGCTTTGGCTGTGTTGGCTTCGGTCTTTGTCAAGCGAAAATGGATGACGGTGGCAATGGTGGCGATGACTGTGATAATATGTTATTCGAGAATATACCTGGCCTATCACTTCCCATTTGACATTGTGCTGGGATTGGCTACGGGTCTCTGCTCGGTGGGCATATCGCTACTGCTGGTCAAGGGTGCTTTAAAGTTGTGGAACACCAGAAAAGAGAGTCATTAATAACAAACCATACAACCAATGGCTACCATACGACTTACTAAAGAGTTTTCATTCGAGGCTGCTCATTCGCTTGAGGGCTATGATGGAGCATGTCGCGAGATTCATGGTCACTCATACCGACTTTTTGTCACCATCAAGGGTGAACCGTCAACTGATTGCTTCGACCCTAAACAGGGTATGGTTATGG
Source organism: Alistipes sp. (assembly GCA_017631285.1). Taxonomy (GTDB): domain Bacteria; phylum Bacteroidota; class Bacteroidia; order Bacteroidales; family Rikenellaceae; genus Alistipes. The sequence goes on along the minus strand of JAGBTO010000101.1, from coordinate 10,932 downwards.
ACTTCGGTCTGCTGAAGAGAATAGTAAACGAGCAGATTATTTCGCGTCTCGACCATTCGTTTATTATGCGTCGTACCGAGCAGGGCATGCAACTCAAAGGCATGCTGTCGGATTACTATGGCAATATCGTGATGGTTGATTATCAGCCTACATGCGAAAATATGCTTGCCGACTTTGCCGAGCGTCTGTTGGAGGCTCTGCCCGATGAGGTGGAGTTATACTCTTTGCGTCTTCACGAAACTGCCACCTCGTTTGCAGAATGGTATGCTGAAGACAACCTTTAAGCCATTTTTTATTGCGAGGTGTGAGTTAAATTTACGTTAAAAAAGCAGTGTGTATATTGCTATCTCATTCATAATGTATAACTTTGGAGTGTGAAATCCGGCCCTTTTGAAGGAAAAAGTTGTTATGCTGGGCCGAAAATCTATGATTTATGAGTGCATTTTACACTGTAGTTTTAGCTGTACTTGCCATTTTGGCGGTATCGGGTCTTTATGTTGGCGTAACTAATGATGCTGTGAATTTTCTCAATGCAGCCATTGGTTCTAAAGTTGCAAAGATGCGTACTATTTTGATGGTAGCATCGGTGGGAATTATCATCGGAGTACTTACATCAAGTGGTATGATGGAGGTCGCTCGTAGTGGCATGTTTAACCCTGGGTTATTCACCTTCCACGAGATTATGATACTCTATGTGAGTGTGATGTTTGCAAACGTCATTCTGCTTGATATCTACAACTCGCTGGGTCTGCCTACATCAACAACCGTTGCGTTGGTATTCAGTCTGTTGGGTGCAGCAATATCGGTGTCACTCTTTAAAATCGCAGCTGATCCTACGCTCCATTTGAGCAACCTTGGCGGTTTTATCAACACTACGCGTGCCATGGGAGTTATCTCGGCAATTCTGCTTTCAGTGTTAATCGCTTTTGTGTTTGGTACATTAATCATGTGGCTTTCACGCCTTTTGTTCTCATTCCGTTATATCGCTCTGTTCCGCAAGTTGGGAGCATTGTGGTGTGGTGCTTCGTTTACGGCTATTGCTTATTTCGCTGTATTCAAGGCATTGAAGGGCATCCTTGCAGGCACAGCTATGTATAATTGGATTAGCGAGAATCTTGCTGTTTCGCTCCTTGCATGCTGGGTATTCTGTACCATCGTGTTGGCATTCATGCAGCTATTCAGAATAAACATCCTCAGAATAAATATCCTTTCAGGAACATTTGCCTTGGCGTTGGCATTCGCAGGTAACGACCTTGTAAACTTTATCGGAGTGCCTATCGCAGGTTTGGATGCCTACAAGATTGCGAGTGAGGCTGGCTCAACCTCTATTCTAATGGAGGGATTGAATGAGAATTTGCCTGCACAGTTTATTTGGATGCTTTTGTCGGGTGTAATCATGGTGGTGACATTGTGGACATCGACAAAGTCAATGAATGTGTCTCAGACAGAGATTTCGTTGGCAGGTCAGGGCGATGATATGATCTCAGGCGAGCAGGATTCAAACGTATTCTCTCGTTCTATCGTACGTGCATCGCTCGCCATTTCTAACTTCTTCGACCACATAACACCAAAGTCGGTGCAGGAGTTTGTGGGCAAGCGTTTCGAATATGAGGATGTCGAGAAGAATGGCGCTCCATATGATAAGATTCGTGCCGTGGTGAACCTCACAACAGCTGCATTGCTTATTTCGGTAGGAACTTCGTTTAAACTCCCTCTTTCAACAACATATGTATGCTTTATGGTGGCAATGGGTTCGTCGTTGGCCGACAAAGCATGGGGTCGCGAGTCTGCAGTACACCGTATCACAGGCGTTATGACAGTTGTTATGGGTTGGTTTGTGACAGGTATCGGCGCATTTATCATCGCCATCTTTGTTGGATTGTTGCTCATCTGGGGCGGTAAGATTGCTTTTGCTGTGGTGACAGTCGCTTGTGCTTACATGCTTATCAAGAGCAACATCAAATCATCAAAGAAGGAAGATGATAAGATGGAGATTGCAGCCGAGGATGGTACTGTTGATAATATTCTTGGTGAGGTGTGCCACATGATGAAGGTTACAACACAAATCTATGACCGCACGTTGGTGGCAGTGTTTAAAGAGGATCGTAGAGCCTTGAAGGAGTTAGTACGCGAATCAAACGAGATGTACGATAAGTGTCACAAGATTAAATATAGCTTGATGCCAGCCCTGCGTAAGATGAAGGGGTCGGGTCTGGAACTCTCGCTCTACTACATTCAGGTGGTCGATTATCTAAATGAGATGGCAAAGTCGCTGGTACACATTACCCGACCAGCTTTTGACCACATTGACAACAACCACAAGGGTATGTCAGAACAGCAAACCGAGGATTTGAAGCATATCAACGACGATGTTGCAGAAATTTACGGCAATATCAACCGCATGATTAATGCCAACGACTTCCGCGATATCGACACTGTGCTGACCATGCGTGATGAGCTCTTCGAGCGTATTGCTGTAACCACTAAATCGGAGCTTAAGCGTATTAATGTCGGCGAGGGTAATACTACAGCAAGTATGTTCTATCTTACGGTATTGAGCGAGACCAAGGCTATGGTACTTCAGGCTCGTAATCTGCTCAAGGCTCAGCGTTACTTCCTCGAGCATGCCGGTGTGCAGAAGAGTTGGGTTGCAATGAATCGCACGCAGATGCAATAAATTTTTCTATCGCAACAATAAATTAAGGCTGTCTAACCAACAACGGTTAGCAGCCTTATTTTGTTTTAAGTTGTAGAAGGGGGGTGAAATAATCTTGATTATTGCTTCTTTATGACATTTTTTCTATCTTTGGAAGGACTAATACCAACCCAACCATGAAACGACTTCTAATCCTATCTATGGCGCTAGTGATGGCATCTGCGGTCATGGCGCAGAGCGTGACCCTGAAAGCGCAGAAACAATACCTCAACATACCCATCTCGCACAGTCAGGGAAGGGAACGCATGCACCTGAAGGTCGATGGCAAGCCCGTGCGTAGTGTCAACATACGCATAGCCGACGGCAAGCCCGACTACTGGGTATTTTGCGACATCTCGGAGTTCAAGGGCCACAAGATTGAACTTAGCTATCCACGCCAGGCGGCGGGCCTGCAACAGATATATCAGGCTGACGAGATTGCCGGAGCAGACTCACTGTATAGGGAGCGCTTCCGTCCACAGGTACACTACACGCAGCGTCGTGGCTGGAACAACGACCCCAATGGTTTGATTTATTACGAGGGCGAGTATCACCTCTTCTATCAGCACAACCCCTACGAGAGGGAGTGGGAGAACATGACGTGGGGACACGCCGTGAGTCGTGACCTGGTGCATTGGCAGGAGCTTGCACCGGCACTCCACCCCGATGAGTTGGGCACCATGTTCTCGGGCTCGGCCGTGATTGACTACACCAACAGCTCGGGCTTCGGCACGAAGAACAATCCCGCCATGGTGGCATTCTACACCGCCGACGGCGAGCGACAGACGCAGTGCTTGGCCTACAGCCTCGACAAGGGTCGTACATGGACCAAGTACGAGGGTAACCCCATCATCGACTCGGGCGAGAAGTGGGTAACGCGCGACACACGCGACCCAAAAGTATTTTGGTATGCTCCAAAGAACCATTGGGTGATGGTGCTAAACGAGCGTGACGGACACTCGATATACAACTCCACCGACCTAAAAACATGGCACTACAAGAGCCACACCACAGGCTTCTGGGAGTGTCCCGAACTCATTGAGCTGGCCGTGGATGGCAACCCCGAGAACAAGAAGTGGGTGATGTATGGCGCATCGGGCACATACATGATTGGCTCGTTCGACGGCGAGCGCTTCACACCCGAGGCGGGCAAGTTCTACTACGTCAGGGGCAACATCTACGCCGCGCAGTGCTACAACAACATCCCCAAGGAGGATGGCCGAACAATTCAGATTGGCTGGGGACAGATTAACCACCCCCACCTGCCTGTGAACGGCATGATGACATTCCCCACCTCGCTCACGCTGCGCACAACGCGCAACGGCGTGCGTCTGTTCAGCTACCCCGTCACCGAGCTATGGCAGCTGGCACATCTGCAAGGCTCATGGACAAACCTCAAGGCCGACGAGGCTACGGCGAAGCTACGCCCCTACGGCAAGCAGCAGGCTCTGCTGGTCGAGGCTACCATACGTCTCTCGCACGCGACAAGTGCTGGGCTGGGCTTGGATGGTCAGAATATAGTGGATTACGACATGAACCGCAACACGGTAAATGGCACATTCTACTCGCCCGAGGAGCTTGGGTCGATGGAGATTACCTTCCTGGCGCTCATCGACAGCAGCTCGGTGGAGGTTTTCATCGACGGCGGAGCCTATAGTTATGTGATGGAGCGCCGCGCGCACAACGATTCGGGCCTCAATTTTTGGGGTAATAACATAATGATTAAGGAGTTGAAAGTATCGACGCTCGACTCAATTTGGCAATAAACGGTCGGTTTTCGGCCTGATTTACACTTCTCTAATGGCGCGATTTTAGCCCGTTGGAGGAGTGTTTTTGTGTGAAAAATGGGGTAAAAAGGGGCTATTTGTTAACTCAATGTTAAATTTTATTAATAAATTATGAAAAAAATTGAAAAACTCTTGCACGGAATATATTTTACCCTTACCTTTGCACTCGAAGTTTTAAGGTTCATTTAGGTTAGTAGTTTTAGGTTGGTTGAGGCTATCGAAGGTTGTGACCTGTGAAATGCGTTTCTGTGGCGCAGGAGGTCACTAAGACAAAAAGCGGTGCTCGCTTGGCGTCGAATACCTCCGAGACCTCATTTTTTTTTTTGCACATTCGCCCGACAGGGCTCTTATTATATTTAGACGAGGCTGCCCCAATTTGGGACAGCCTTTTTTTTATGCTCTTTCGGTACCACACATCTTACTCATTGAATAGCATCGGAACAAACTCGGCGAGATAGATTCGCCAGTTACGCCAGGTGTGACCACCATCACTCTCACGCCAGGTGTAGGGGAATGAGATAGAGTCAAGGTAAGTCATATAGCTGAGGTTAAGCTTGTATAGGAAATCATCCTTGCCGCAGGCTATCCAATAGAGTTTGAAGCCGTTGTCACGCTGAGTCTTGAGTGAGGTCTGCACCTGCGCATCCTCAAAGCCCCGTGATGCAGCCGAGAATAGAGCTACATAGTCGAATGTCTTGGGGTAGAGGCGCGAAATGTTCATCGAGTGACCGCCACCCATCGAAAGCCCCGCAATGGCACGATATTGATGCTTTTTAATTACGCGGTAGTTCTGCTCCACATGCTCTATCACATCGCCAAATGACTCCTCAAATGTAGGCTCACCCTTTTGGCGGTTGCGGAAGTGTTGCATGGCTCTGCCTCCGTTGTAAGTTGGGGCACTCTGCTGCCAGGCGTTGCCGTTTGTCATCACCACAATCATCTCCTTGCACTTGCCCTGGGCAATTAGGTTATCCATAATCTGCGCTGTGCGACCAAGCTCTGCCCAGGCGGTCTCGTCACCACTCATTCCGTGTAGGAGGTAGAGGACGGGGTATTTCTGCTTGCCCTTGCCGTAGGAGGCTGGAGTGTAGATTGTAGCTCGGCGACTCATGTTGAGCGTAGGGGAGTCGTACCATACCGAATGAAGTTCTCCGTGAGGTACATTCTGCACCTCGTAGAGGTCACCTCGGTCACCCTTGACAATCACACTGCTGAAAAAATTCTCGCCATCACGCAATTGCATCATATTCTTTGGGTCGCAGATGCGTACTCCATCAACATAGAAGTTGTAGGAGTATATCTCCGAGCGCAGTGGAGGTGTTGTCACGCTCCAAAAGCCCTGCTCGTTGCGTTTCATCTCAAAGTGACGCTGGTCTTTGTCGTTGGCAAGGGTGAAGTCGCCTACAACGCTCACCCGTTTAGCATCCTTGGCGTTGAGCACAAATGTCACACTATTGTCATCATTTACGTTAGGGAACTCTGTTCTCGCAAAATTCCTTCTTCCTTGCGCTGCGCTTGCCAGCGTCATACTCGCCAATACGAGAAAAATTAAGAGTCGTTTCATAGTTGTATGAATTTAAATTGGTATTTCTGAAGTGGAATGATTTATTTCTTTGGAGGTATAGCGCAAATGTTGAATTCCCGTTTCTCTACTTTCCGAAGAAATGCTTGTCGGCAAAGCGGATATAATGCCTCCAGTCCCAGGAGTTGATGTCGTGCTTGCCTTCGCGTAGGTGGTAGCCTACATAACCTTCGGCATCAGCCTCGCCAACCTTGGGCATCTGCAATGAGGAGAGTCCTGGCTTGCCGTATAACTTGTATATAGGTGAGGCGTAGAGTGCCGCGAGGAACTCACCCTCGGGGTCGGCCCAGTCGTCAAGCGATGCACTCGCCACATAGACAGGGCGTGGTGCGATGAGGGCGATGAGTCCCTGCTGGTCGATCCACAGAGCCTCCTCGTTGCCAGAGTAGCGGTTGTAGTTGTCGCAGAACCAGTGCGGGAAATTACGGTTTATAGCTGCCACTGTCTCGCCGTGTTTACGCATCGAGAGTGCCGCACCGCCGCAGCCCGAGTCGTTGGATATGACAATGGCAAAACGCCTATCCTGTGCTCCTGCCCAAAGCGAAGTCTTGCCCAGGCGTGAGTGCCCGATTATGGCAACCCTCTTGTGGTCGATATCCTTGTCCTTTTCTAAGTAGTCCATTACGCGGCTTAGGCTCCACGCCCATGCTCCGATGGTGCCCCACTCGTCGGCATGGGGCTTTGTCTGACCCTCGGCGTAGAAGTTGGGGTGTATGCCGTTTTGGAAGCCATCATCAAAGTCGGGATCGATGTCGCCACGATAGATGGTCACCACACCATATCCCGCCGCGGTAATCATCTCAACAGGCCAGCGCGACGAGGCTGCTCCTCGCTCGGGGTCATCACCCAACTCCTTGCCTTTGGGGGCATTGGGCGAAATGGTTATCTCGGGGTCGGGTGCTATCTGGTGGTTGCCCTTGAAGTTCATGCCCAGAAATACGGGTACTTTGCCCTTGTGGTTGGCAGGTAGATATATCAGCACCAGAGCCTTTGTTGTTCCGATGGTCATCTCCACCTCCTTGCGATATACCTTGCCACCAAATGCCTTGCCCTGGCCTATTACACTGAACGAAACCTTAGGCTGCGAGGGCGGAACCTTGCCATATACCTCCTGCTGGAAGAACTCCATAACGGCAGGACGCACTTGCTTTTCCCACTCCCTTTTCGATGAGAGTTCAAGTGGAGAGGCTCCATATTTTGTTGGAAGGGGCTGTGTCAAGGCTGATGTGGCGAGCACAATGGCTAATAAAGCAAAGAGAGGTTTCATGAGAAATATATTTTAGTCTCTACAAATATATAAAATTTTACTATCTTTGTTTGTAAAATAATAAAAATAGAGAGATATGAAACGATTACTTACCTTTTTGCTTCTGATGGCCGTGTTACCTGCGGCAGCACAACAGTACCAGTATGGCCAGGATCAGTATGTGAAGATTTGGGATGACAAGGATGCTCCACACTCTAATGGTCTTACCGAAAAGGGTATAAAGGAGGTGAAGGCGGATAATGACTTTGTCTTCAACACCACCTCTACCGAACTTTATATCTATAAGGCTAATCCCGAGAAGGCAACGGGTCATGCTTTTGTTGTTATCCCTGGTGGTGGCTACGGATGTGTGTGCATAACCTATGAAGGTTATAAGATTGGCAGATGGCTGGCCGAACAGGGCATTACAGCTGCGGTGCTCAAGTATCGTTTGCCAAACGGTCACAGCGAGGTGCCTTTAGAGGATACTGTAGAGGCTCTGCGCACGGTGCGCAAGATGTCGGACCAGCTGAACATCGACCCCAAGAAGGTGGGAGTAATGGGCTCTTCGGCAGGTGGTCACCTGGCGGCTTATGTCTCGACACTAGCACCCGATGCCGACAAACCTAACTTCACCTGCCTGTTCTACCCCGTAATCACAAGCCAGGAGGATGTTACCCATCGTGATACATTCTACAACCTTGTGGGTCGTAGCTCGTCGGACTACGAGCGTGCATTCTTTTCACTGGAGAGCCGTGTGACGAAGACTACACCACCCGCAATCATCTTCCACTCTGATGCCGATAGGGTGGTGCCACCTGTTAGCTCGACCCGCTACTACAATGCCCTGAAGAAGCATGGTGTTCCTGCCGAGTTGCACATCTACCCCAACGGCTGGCACGGCTGGGTGATGCATCCCGAGTATGAGCAGTATGACAAGTGGCAGAAGTCGCTCCTGGAGTGGATAGCTATGCAGTAGGGATTTGTCATAGAACTCAATAAGAGAGAGGTTATCTTTAATGAAGTGACCCCAAAGTTTCAACTAAACTTTGGGGTCACTTTTAAGTTAATTGTATTCAATCTTACTCCTCCTTCAACAAGAAATTCCCAGCATTTACCATCCAACTGCCGACAGCATTACCAAGGATGCCGATAATGGTCAGACGCAACGCTTCAAGCCCCCATGCATCGGCAAGGGTAAGGTAGAACATATTTGCTATAGAGTGCTCGAAGCCACTGAGAATGAAAATAACGATAGGGAAGATGATGAACATCCACGACTTCGACTTGCGGTAGTTATCCACTGCCAAATACATCATAGCACCACATCCCACTGCCAAAATAAAGATGCTTAATGACGAGTCTGCCAACTTCATCTCCACAATTTTCTGAGCAGCATCAACTACCGGCAGACGGGTAAGCGTAAAGAGCTTGCCCATTAAAAATGTACCCACGAAATTGCCCAAAATGGTTGTCGCTATCTGTACCCAGCCGTAGTCGCGGAAATAGCCTATTCGACCCGTGTATAGGGCAAAGCCCTGACACACAATAGTCAGAAGACCAAATGAGAAGAGTAGTGAACCCACTACGATATTCTCACACATTAGAAATACCACGCCGCCAAAGCCAATCATGATACCCGACATTACCGACAGGGCAAAGGTGTTGTATAGCTTTTTCATATAATGCTCTATTTTACAACCCCAAAGGTAAACATTATATGGTAAAAAATGTTTTTTTTAAGCTATATTTAGGTGAGTTTTTTATATATTTGCTAACGAATGGAAAGATAACGACCTTAATTATACAACTTATGAAACTTTCAAGACTTTTTTTGTTGACTATGATGGCGGCTATAATAGCTTGCCAGGAGTATGTTCCCGTAGCTACTTATGTTGAGCCCGATGACCCCGTAACTCCTACCGAGGAGCAGGTTGCTGAATGGAATACCGTTAGCGGTTTCAATGCTGCATGGGGTGATGCCGACTATCGCTACTCACGTTCATTAGTTCCTCAAATAGCAGCCGACCAGAATCTGCGCCTAACACTTTGGAAGGGCGAGAAGGGTTCGGCACAGGCTATCCTGTGGAGTAACGAGGCTGTCGATGGTGTTGAATGCAAGTTCAAGCCTTTCCGTGGCGACGCAGGCTCTATGCCCGCCGATATTGCTCAAGCTCGCTTTGTGCGCTATGGTTTGAGTGACGACGTGTTGAAGAGTGGCCGTCCTGCAATACTTTCGGCTGATATGCTTGACAACCTCGACCGCTTTGATATTAAGGCGCAGACCGTACGCCCTGTATGGGTGACTTTCGACATCCCCGAAGATGTAGAGTCTGGAATATATGAGTCGGAACTCATAATCTCGCACAATGGCTGGGGCAAGAAGCGTCTGCCTATCGAACTCGAGATTGTAAACCATACACTACCCGCAGCAAGCGAGTGGGAGTTTCACCTCGATTTATGGCAACACCCCACAGCCTTGGCTCGTGCCGAGGGTTTAGAGCTGTGGAGTGATGAGCATTTCGAAGCTCTCAAGCGTACGATGAAACTTGTGGCAGATGCGGGTCAGAAGGTTATTACTGCAACCTTGAACAAAGACCCTTGGAATCACCAGTGCTACGATGGCTATGCCAACATGATTAATTGGACGCTCAAGAAGGATGGTACATGGTCGTTTGAGTACAAGATTTTTGACCGTTGGGTGGAGATGATGCTCGACCTGGGTATCAACAAGATGATTAACTGCTACTCAATGGCACCTTGGAACTGCGAGTTGGAATATTTCGACGAAGCACAGGATAAGATGATAACCATCGTTGCTGAGCCTGGAACGAAGATTTTTGAGGAGATTTGGGAACCATTCCTCATCGACTTCAGCGCTCACCTAAAGGAGAAGGGCTGGCTGGATATTACTAACATCGCAATGGACGAACGTCCTGCCGAGATGATGGATGCAGCAGTGAAGGTTTTGGAGAAGTGTGCTCCCGAAATGGGCTTTGCATTGGCCGACAATCACCAGACATACAAGAAGTTCTCGATGATGCGCGATGTATGCGTATTTATGTGCCACAAGGTTGACCCTGCTGACCTAAAGGAGCGTCGCGAGAAGGGCTACTCAACCACATTCTACGTTTGCTGTGGCCCTGCATATCCTAATACATTCACCTCGTCGCAGCCTTATGAGTCGGAGCTTCTGGGCTGGCATGGCGTGGCTTGGGACTTCGACGGTATGCTTCGCTGGGCGTATAACTCGTGGTGCGAAAACCCTGTGATGGACTCACGCTACGGTGCTTGGCCTGCGGGTGATACATTCCTTGTATATCCCGAGGCTCGGTCATCGGTACGCTTCGAGCGTCTGATTGATGGCATCGAGGTGTCGGAGAAGGTGCGTATATTGAAGGAGGAGGGTGTCGATTTGCAACCTCTCTATGATGCCTTGAATGAGGAGTTCCTCTCGAATAATATAAATGACCCTGCGCAACCTTGGTGCGAGCGCATGAATAAGGTTAAGGTGATTTTTGAGGAGATTTCACGCAAATAAACCATACTTGGATGCGATTAAGTGTGCCAACCCAAATTTTGGCACACTTTTTTCACCTCAAGCCCCATAATTTTGAATTTT